>NZ_JAAKTL010000020.1:0-77582 GCF_049174415.1 Aeromonas sp. 601039 | reverse complement strand
CAGAGGCAGAGGCAGAGGCAGAGGCAGAGGCAGAGGCAGAGGCAGAGGCAGAGGCAGAGGCAGAGGCAGAGGCAGAGGCAGAGAATGATTCCATAGTCACAGGCTTATGGGTATTGCTTGATACCCGCGATGGCGCCTCTGTTCACCCCTTAAACCTGCTCAGCTGTTCCACGAGCCATAGCAACACTGATGCAATGGCAGGCAGAGCAACCGCCTATCCCCTTAGAGCGCGAATAAAGCATAATCGCATTACAGACGGGGCCTAGGTCAATCCTAGTGAGCCCCTCCCCTTGATCCTCTTCAAATCCCCAGTAACAACTGTTGTGGTTGCGATGGAACTGGGGGCGATTCACAGGGGATGATTACTCCCCCTGAATCGCACGCATAAAAAAACCGGCGCCTTGGCGCCGGTTTTTGCTCACTATGTCTCGATTACAGAGAAGCAGTGAAGGTACGGGTGATGACGTCTTGCTGTTGCTCTTTGGTCAAAGAGTTGAAGCGAACGGCATAACCGGATACGCGGATGGTCAACTGCGGATATTTCTCCGGGTTTTCCATGGCGTCCAGCAGCATTTCACGGTTCATCACGTTAACGTTCAGGTGCTGACCACCCTCTACGTTGGATTCGTGGTGGAAGTAACCGTCCATCAGGCCAGCCAGGTTGGCTTTCTGGGCTTCCATATCTTTACCCAGTGCGTTCGGAACGATGGAGAAGGTATAGGAGATACCATCTTTAGCGTAAGCGAACGGCAGCTTGGCTACGGAAGTCAGGGAAGCAACAGCACCCTTCTGGTCACGACCGTGCATCGGGTTGGCACCCGGGCCGAACGGAGCACCAGCACGACGGCCATCCGGGGTGTTACCGGTCTTCTTGCCATATACCACGTTGGAGGTGATGGTCAGAACAGACTGGGTAGCAACAGCACCACGGTAGGTGTTCAGCTTCTGAATCTTCTTCATGAAGCGCTCAACCAGGTCACAGGCGATATCATCGACGCGAGCGTCGTTGTTACCGAACTGCGGGTATTCGCCTTCGATTTCGAAGTCGATGGCAACGCCATCTTCGTCACGAATCGGCTTGACCTTGGCGTACTTGATGGCAGACAGGGAGTCAGCGGCTACAGACAGACCAGCGATACCACACGCCATGGTGCGATATACGTCACGGTCGTGCAGCGCCATCAGAGAGGCTTCGTAGCTGTACTTGTCGTGCATGTAGTGGATGATGTTCAGCGCAGCAACGTATTGCTTGGCCAGCCAATCCATGAAGTGGTCCAGACGATCCATTACGTCGTTGTAGTCGAGGTACTCGGACTTGACCATCTCGGTTTTCGGACCGACCTGGATCTTGAGCTTCTCGTCCATACCACCGTTGATTGCATACAGCATGGTCTTGGCCAGGTTGGCACGAGCACCGAAGAACTGCATCTGCTTGCCAACGATCATCGGGGATACACAGCAAGCGATGGCGTAGTCATCGTTGTTGAAATCCGGACGCATCAGATCGTCGTTCTCGTACTGAACGGAAGAGGTCTCGATGGATACCTTGGCACAGTACTTCTTGAAACCGACCGGCAGCTTCTCGGACCACAGGATGGTCAGGTTCGGCTCAGGGGACGGGCCCATGGTGTACAGGGTGTTCAGCATACGGAAGCTGTTCTTGGTGACCAGAGTACGGCCATCAACGCCCATACCAGCCAGGGTCTCGGTCGCCCACATCGGGTCGCCGGAGAACAGTGAATCGTATTCCGGAGTACGCAGGAAGCGAACCATACGCAGCTTCATGACCATGTGGTCCATCAGCTCCTGGGCTTCTTGCTCGGTGATCAGGCCTTTCTGCAGGTCACGCTCGATGTAGATATCCAGGAAGCTGGAGGTACGACCGAAGGACATGGCAGCACCGTTCTGGGACTTGACTGCCGCCAGGTAGGCGAAGTAGGTCCACTGTACGGCTTCTTTGGCGTTCTTGGCCGGTACGGAGATATCGCAACCGTACTTGGCAGCCATCACCTTCATCTGTGCCAGGGCACGGTGCTGCTCGGAGATCTCTTCGCGCAGACGGATGGTGGCTTCCAGGTTGACGCCGTTTTCCAGGTCAGCTTGCAGGGACTTGAACTGGGCCAGTTTGTCGGCCATCAGGAAGTCAACACCGTACAGAGCAACACGACGGTAGTCACCGATGATACGGCCACGGCCGTAGGCATCCGGCAGACCGGTGATAACACCAGACTTGCGGCAGTTCAGGATGTCTTTGGTGTAAACGTCAAACACGCCCTGGTTGTGAGTCTTGCGGTATTCGGTGAAGATCTTCTCGACCATCGGGTCCAGTTGACGACCGTACACTTCGCAAGAAGTTTTAACCATCTTGATACCGCCGTTGGCGATGATGGCGCGCTTCAGCGGCTTGTCAGTCTGCAGACCAACGATCTGCTCCAGGCTCTGATCGATATAACCGGCATCGTGTGCGGTAATGGTGGAGGGCAGGTCAGTATCAAAATCAACCGGCGCATGAGTGCGGTTTTCGATTTTGATCCCTTCCATGACCTTGTCCCACAGCTTGGTGGTCGCTTCGGTCGCGCCAGCCAGGAAGGACTCGTCACCTTCATACGGGGTGTAGTTCTTCTGGATGAAGTCACGGGTGTTGACAGAGGTCTGCCATTCACCGGCCGCGAAGCCTTCCCATGCTTTTTGGAACTGTTCGTTAAGTTCTGCCATTTTTCATTACCTCACACGGTATTGATGTAGTATCCCGCAATCATCCTTAATGATGACGACGGAAGATAAACCAGTAAGTCAGACCAACCATCACGCCACCACCGATGATATTGCCGATGGTCACGGGGATGAGGTTGTGTAGGACGAAGTTGGATACGGTCAGGTCAGCAAAGGTTGCCGGATCCTGGCCGATGGCCTGCCAAAATTCCGGACTAGCCACGCTGTGGATAGCGATACCAACCGGAATCATAAACATGTTTGCGATGCTGTGCTCGAAACCTGAGGCAACGAACATGGCAACCGGCAGCAGCATAACCACTACCTTGTCAGTCGCGCTGCGGGCACCAAAGGCCATCCATGCAGCAAGACATACCATCAGGTTACAGAGGATACCCAGCGCCACCGCTTCGAAGAAGGTGTGGTGAATTTTGTGTTGGGCCACTTTGAGGGCGTTAAGGCCCCACTGACCGTCTGCTGCCGTGTACTCGGCAGAAACGATGATCAGCGCCACCATCAGGAGACCGCCAATCAGGTTACCGAAGTAGACCAGACCCCAATTCTTGAGCAGCTGAGCCCAGCTGATGCGATTGGCAGCCTTGGCCACCAGTGTCAGGGTGGTGGAGGTGAACAGCTCGGCACCGAGCAGCACACAGAGAATAAGTCCGAGAGAGAAGCAGAGACCGCCAACCAGCTTGGCCATACCCCAAGGCATGGAACCGGTTCCGGTCGTCACTGTGATGTAGAAGATAAATGCGATGGCGATGAAAGCGCCTGCGGTAATGGCCAGTGGAATGACCTTGTATGCCGGCTTGGTAGCCTTGGCATAGGTGATGTCTTCAGCCAGTGCAGCGATGGCTTCGGGCTTGAGACAATCGAATGGAGATTCAGCTTTCAATTATTTTCTACCTGAATGTTTTGCCTGTTGAAATCATAACAAAGGGCCAAATAGCCAAAATTGACATTGATCAAGTTTATCAGAGTGCGAATGTAATTTTACTACAAATATTTTAGTGCGATGGCTACGCCACTTTACACCAGGTATCAGCTGAAACAGAAATATCACATTTTTAATGCAATGATTTTAAAGAATTTATTTTCGATCATGGAAATATGGTATTGGCAAGATATCTTTGCAGATCGACAGCACATCCCCTGCCCTGCCATCAACCCCCTTAGGGGTATTTTTTGTTTTTTATTTCATCTTTGAATAACTATCCCGTGCCTTGCCGCACGATAAACAGAAGGGGCCACACGGCCCCTTCCTTTACAGCAACGATCACGCCCAGTGATGGGCTCGCTTGGCCTTCTGCAGCTTCTCGTAGGCCGCCAGCAGCTTCTGGTGCAGTGGGAACTGGGAGAGCGACAGATCGGCCGCCTCCAGCCCGTGGAAGCGTGCTTCGCCAGTGGCGTTGGCCCATGCCTGTGCCAGCGTCTCTTCACCATACATGCGAGTGAAGACGGCGCGATACTGCTCCGGATCCCGCTCCTCGTCGAGGAACAACTCGACGCAGGCACGCAGGGCGCGGTAGTAGCTGGCACGCTCGGCAGTAAACACCGACTGGTTGAACTCCATGGTCCAGTCGATGAGATCCAGTGCGGTCTCCAGCTCACCGGCGGCCAGCGCCAGCATGGCTTTCAGCTCGCCAACGCGCAGGGTGTGCAGCGCGGTCCCCTTGGCAGCGGCGATGCCCAGCAGCTCGCGTACACGGGTACGCTCGTCGTGCCCCTCTTCATCCAGTTGATCAAAAAACGCCATGTACTGCTCGGCATCCCAATCAAGTGATGGCAGTGCCAGGATCACTTCGCGCAGGTTGGCGCCCATATTGTTGTTGGCCAGCAACAGATCTTCGGCCGGATAGATGTCGGACATGCCGGGCACCAGAATGCGGCAGGCGTAGACACCCAGATGCTCGTAGTCGGCGATATAGACCGGCTGCTCCAGCTCATGGAAGATGCCGATCAGGTGATCGAACTCCTCCTGCGAGGTGCCACGGAAGTCCCAGTCGGCAAACTCGAAGTCCGCATCCTGCTTGAACAGATCCCAGCTGATAAGGCCCGAGGAGTCGATGAAGTGGGTCTCGAGGTTGTGGTGATCCGCCACCTGCTCGTTGTCGAATGACGGCGGCACAAACACGTCGAGATCCTTGAGACCACGGCCCTGCAGCAGCTCGGTGACGGTCCGCTCGAAGGCCACTTCGAAGCGCGGGTGGGCACCGAAGGAGGCAAAGCAGGTGCCATTGCTCGGGTTGAGCAGCACCACGCAGATGACCGGATAACGGCCACCCAAAGAGGCATCGAAGCTGTAAATGGGGAAACCTTCCGCTTCGAGCGCCGCGATGGAGGCGGCAATCCCCGGATAACGGGCAATCACCTCGTCCGGGATCAACGGCAGGCTGATGGCCTCGGCGATGATCTTGTTCTTCACGTGGCGCTCGAACACCTCGGAGAGCGCCTGGGTGCGCGCTTCGGTCTTGGTGTTGCCAGCGCTCATGCCGTTGGAGACATAGAGGTTGCCGATGATGTTCATCGGGATGTAGACGGTCTCGTGATCGGACTGGCGCTCGAACGGCAGGGCGACGATACCGCGCTCCTCGTTGTTTGACTGCAGATCCACCAGCATGTCGGCGGTCACTTCACCGTCCGGGTTGTAGAACTTGCGGGTGAAGCTGTCTAGCAGACCGGCCGGGAACTGGTCACCCTCGATGGGGAACCACTTCTCGTTCGGGTAGTGAACGAAATCGCCGTTGGCGACCTGCTCGCCCAGATAGAAGTCGGCGAAGAAGTAGTTGGTGGAGAGACGCTCGAAATATTCGCCAAGGGCAGACGCGAGTGCCGCCTTCTTGCTGGCACCCTTGCCGTTGGTAAAGCAGAGGGCGCACTCTTTGTCCCGAATATGCACCGACCAGACGTTCGGCACGGGGTTGAGCCAGGAGGCCTCTTCAATATCAAAGCCCAGAGCTTGCAGCTTGGTCTGGAAGCGTTCGATGGAGTCTTCCAGCGCCGCGTCCTTGCCGGGAATAAAAGTGTGGTCAGTCATCACGATATCCTGATTTTTATTGGCTCATGTTCGGCCGCAGATAATAGCAGGGGTCGGCGGCTTTGGCAGGACAAAAATCAGTAAACAAGGATGAGTCGCACGGTGAGAAACCGGCTTGCCCCCTCTCCCCCGCCACAAACAGCGTGGGCCCGGGGATTGCCCGGGCCCCCTGGTTACGCGACGCGATAAACCGTCAGAGCTGCTTGCCCTGGCTCGCAATCAACTGGCTGTACCAGTGGAAGCTCGCCTTCTTGATCCGGCGAAGGGAGCCCCCCTGCTCGTCACGCTCCACATAGACGAAGCCGTAACGCTTCTGGTAGCCGTTGAGCCAGCTCAGGATGTCGGTGAACGACCAGGCGCAGTAGCCGAGCAATTCCACGCCATCCTGCATCGCCTCCTGGCACGCCTTGACGTGGCTGCGCAGGTAATCGATGCGGTACTCATCGTTCACCTTGTCGCCCGCCTCCAGCTTGTCGAACTCGCCAAGACCGTTCTCGGTGATCATCAGCGGCAGACCATAGCGGGAAGAGAGGCGACGCAGGGCGATGCGCATCCCGGTCGGGTCGATGGCCCAATCCCAGTTGCTGGTCTCAAGGTGCGGATTGGGCGCCGTCTTGTAGAGGCCCGGGATGCCGCTGGACGGGGTAGTGCCCTTCTTGCCGGTGGTGTTGATCCGCTGCAGGGTCTGACCGCCCAAGGGGTTATCGGTGTAGGTCAGGGTGTAGTAGTAGTTGACGCCGATGTAGTCGGGCGTCCCCTCGCGCAGCAACTCCATATCGCCCGGCAGGATCTCGGGCGCCTCGCCGTTTTCTCGCAAGTAAGCGAGCGCCGCCTGCGGATAGCGGCCAAAGCAATAGGCATCCAGCCACCAGAGGTTGTTGAACTCCTCGGCGTTCTCGTAGGCCAGCATATCTTTCGGATCGCACGACGCCGGATAGGCTGGGGAGTAGGCAAAGCTCGGGCCAATCAAGCCATTCGGCACATGCTGGCGAAACGCCTTGATCACCCGGGCATTGGCCAGAAAGGCGATATGGTTGGCGGCAAAGAAGCGCTTGCGATCCTGCACTGCGGGCGGATGGGTGCCGAGCTGATAGGCATTGGTCAGGTTGTAGTTCTGCTCGTTGAGGGACACCCAATACTTCACCTTGCCGGCAAAGCGCTGATAGAGGGTCACGCAGTAGCGCTCGAAATCCTCGATAATGCGTCGGTCTTCCCAGCCGCCGTACTCATCCTGCAGCGCTTGCGGCAGATCCCAGTGGTAGAGGGTCAGCACCGGCTCGATCTGGTGGGCCAAGAGGGTATCGATCAGCTTCTCGTAGAAGGCCAGTCCCGCCTCGTTCACCTCCCCCCGACCGGTGGGGTAGATGCGCGGCCAGCTCACCGAGAAGCGGTAGGCCTTGAGCCCCATCTCGGCCATCAGCGCCACATCCTCTTCCATGCGGTGGTAGTGATCCACCGCCACATCGCCGTTGCTCCCCTCAAAGGTCTTGCCCGGCAGCTTGGTGAAAAGATCCCACACCGAGGGCCCCTTGCCATCGGCATTCCAGCCCCCCTCCACCTGATAGGCGGCGGAGGCGGCGCCCCACAGAAAATCGCTCGGGAAGTCGTTGAACTTGTGGTGATGCATCTGGTGTTGCTCCTGCTGCGCTGATGGTGTCAGCCATCTCTGATAACCCGGCGCCCCGTGCCGGGGTACCCGAAATGAATTGGCATAAGCATCCATCACTTCTAAAATTCCGTCCAATGACAAATATGACCACTCAACATTCCCAACAGGAATAAAAGGAGCCCTGATGGAGCTACGGGATCTGAAAGCCTTCGTCACTCTGGGGGAGGTGCTGCACTTCGGCCAGGCGGCGGTGCGCCAGCACGTTACCCAGTCGGCCCTGAGCAAACAGATAAGGCGGCTGGAGGAGGAGCTGGGCGGCGAGCTGTTTGAGCGCAACGCCAGTACCACTCGCCTCACCGGACTGGGCAGGGCACTGTATGAGGATGCCAGCGCTGTGGTCATCCAGAGCGAGCAGCTCTCGCGCACCGCCCGCGACGTGCTGGCGGGCAATGTCGGCACCCTGCGCATCGGCTTTGGCGTGGCCACCAAAATCCTGGTGCCCGCCGCCATTGCCCGTTTTCGCGCCGAGCGGCCGCAAGTGACTATCGAGCTCAACGATCTCTCCACCCACCACCAGCTGCTGGCGCTCAGTGAAGGCAAGCTGGATCTCGGTTTTTGCCGCCTGCCCGCCCCCAAGGGGTGGCACGCCCTGCCGGTGGTCGAAGCCCACTTTGTCGCCGTACTACCCGCCAGCTACCGCGATGTGAGGGAGTTGGCGGATCTGGTGGACAAGCCGCTGGCGATCCTCCGTCGGGACAAGGCCCCGTCGTTTTACGATCACCTGATGAACTATCTGGCCCAGAGCGGGCTGCGTTTTCGCGATATCCAGTACGTCAACGACTTTGCCGCTGGCGTCGCCACCGCGGCAGCCGAGATCGCCTGGACCCTGGTCCCCTCCTCCACCACCATAGAGCACCCGGATGTGCTCACCCTCCCCTTGAGAGACGGGGAAGCCTGTTGGACCATTGGCCTTATCCGTCCGCCCCACAGCAAGGGGCCCTTGATCGATGCCTTCTGGGCAACCATCGCCGATATGACGCCAAGATAGACACGCCCTTGGCAAACCGCAGATGGCGGCAACGCATCAACGATAGCGTTCGACGATACGCGCCAACTCGCCGCTTTGTCGCAGCTGTTGCAGGGCACGGTTGAACTCGGTTATCCGGGTATTGAAGCGGGAGTGCTTGCCGATGCAGAGATTGAACGGGGTAGAGGCAAGCTGCAGCGGCACCTCGACCACCTGCCCGGACAATCCCAGCTGGTTGAGTTTGAAACGTGCCACCAGTGGGTCGGTCACCATCAGGTCCCCCCGACCCGCCGCCAGCATTTTGAAAACATTATCGACATTGATGGTGTGATGAACGGTGAAGCCCGCCAGATTCTCCTTGCCCCAGCCGTTACCGAAATAGTCGAGAAAGGTAAGTGATTTGAAGTCGCTCAAGCGGCTGGCACGCTGAAAATCGCTCATCCGGGGGTGGCCAAGCCGGGTAAATACCGTCAAAACCGTCGTGGTAACGGGCTCCTCCACCACCAATGTGTAAGAGCGGCACTCCCGGGTGGCGATGGTGACAAAGCCATCGGCCTGCGCCATCCGCACCAGTTTTTGCGCCCGTTGCCACGGATAACCTTCATGGCGCACCCGCAGCCCCATCTGCGCTGCCACCCGATCCATCACGTCTATCATCAGCCCGCGCATCCTGCCCTGTTCGTCACGCCACGAATATGGGGCAAAGTCGTCAAAGTAGACCATCTTCAACTCGGCCGCTGGTGCCGCCCATGCACTCTGCCACATCAGCAATCCCCACAGGATTGCGCTCCCCAGACTGACTCTCATGGCCGCGACTCCATCCACTTCTGCCAACTCTGAGCCTAGTGCAAAGCGGGCTGCGGCAAGGTTCAGGATCCAGTGGAAAAGTGGCCAACGAAAAAAGAGAGAGGAAGCAATGGCTTCCCCTCTCTCGTTCGTTTGTCAGCACGCCACCTTACCGATGGCGGTCACGGCTAGCCGGTTACGCCAGCTCGGCCCGCAGCGCCCTGGTGGCATCGACCATCACCTTGAGGGCGGCCTCAGTCTCTTCCCAGCCCCGGGTCTTGAGGCCGCAATCCGGGTTGACCCAGAGCCGCTCGGCCGGGATCTGCTTGGCCGCCTTGCGCAGCAACCCCTCAATCCAGCTCTGGCTCGGCACGTTCGGCGAGTGGATGTCGTAGACGCCCGGGCCAATCTCGTTGGGGTAGTTGAAGCGTTCGAACGCTTCGAGCAGCTGCATCTGGCTGCGGCTGGTCTCGATGGTGATCACATCCGCATCCAGCGCCGCCACCGCCTCGATGATGAGGTTGAAGTCGCTGTAGCACATGTGGGTGTGGATCTGGGTGCGGTCCGCCACCGGGCTTGCGCTCAGACGGAAGGCGCGCACCGCCCAGTCGAGATAGGCCTGATGATCCTGCTTGCGCAGGGGCAAGCCTTCGCGGATCGCCGGTTCGTCGATCTGGATGATCTTGATGCCGGCGGCTTCCAGATCTGCCACCTCGTCACGAATGGCCAGCCCGATTTGCAGGGCGGACTGCTCGCGGCTCACATCTTCCCGCGGGAAGGACCAGCAGAGGATGGTCACAGGGCCAGTCAGCATCCCCTTCACCGGCTTGTCGGTCAGGCTCTGGGCAAATCGGGTCCATTCGAGCGTCATGGGAGTCGGGCGGTCAATATCGCCGGTGATCACCGGCGGTTTGACGCAGCGGGAGCCATAGCTCTGTACCCAGCCGAAGCGGGTGATGGCAAAGCCATCCAGCAGCTCACCGAAATACTCCACCATGTCGTTGCGCTCGGCCTCGCCGTGCACCAGCACATCCAGCCCGATGGCCTCCTGACGCGCGATGGCATCGCGGATCTCGGCCTGAATGCCCGCCTCGTAGGCGCTGTCATCGATGCGACCGGCGCGCCAATCCTGCCGCAACACCCGGATCTGCGAGGTCTGCGGGAAGGAGCCGATGGTGGTAGTGGGCAGCAGCGGCAGCTTGAGATCCGAGCGCTGCAGCTCGGCCCTGACCGGATAGGGGCTGTGGCGATCAAAATCGCTGTTGGTGAGGCTGGCGAGCCGTGACTGCACCGCTTTTTTGTGCACCCGGCTGTCGGACTCCCGATCCACGATGGGCTGGCTGTAGGCGGCAATTTTGTCGAGCTCGCCCCCATCCAGATACTCTCTGAGCAGTCCCAGCTCGAAACATTTTTGCAAGGCGAAGGCGAACCAGCTGCGGGTCTGGGGATCCAGCTCCTGCTCTAGGGTCAAATCCACCGGGCTATGCAGCAATGAGCAGGATGAGGCCACCCAGAGCCGCTCGCCGAGTTTGGCTTTCAGTGCCTTCAGAGTCGGCGCCAGCTTGGCCAGATTGGCACGCCAGACGTTGCGGCCGTTGATCACCCCGGCGGAGATGACCCACTGGGCGGGCAGATGCGGCACCAGGGTCTCCAGCTGTTCGGGGGCGGCCACCAGATCCAGATGCAGGCCATCTACCTTGAGGCTGGTGATGATGTCGCGCTGATGAGCCACCGAACCGAAATAGGTGGTGAGCAGCAGCTTGCAGGGGCCCGTGAGGCGCTCGTAGGCGTTGAGATAGGCCAGCCGCCACTCGTCCGGCAGGTCCAGCGTCAGCGCAGGTTCATCGATCTGTACCCACTCCACCCCTTGGGCGGCCAGTTTGGCCAGGATCTCCTGATAGACGATGAGCAGGCGATCGAGCAGTTCAAGGCGGGAGAAGCCGCTCTCTTTCTCCTTGCCGAGCCACAGATAAGAGACCGGCCCCAGCAGCACCGCCTTGACCGGCAGCCCCAGCGCCTTGGCCTCTTCTACCTCGTCAAACAGCTGGCTCCAGCCCAGTTTGAAGCGCTGATCACGGCTGAATTCCGGCACCAGATAGTGATAGTTGGTGTTGAACCATTTGGTCATCTCGGCGGCGGCCGCCGCCGGGCCGGTCGGCGCACGGCCGCGGGCCACCCGGAACAGGGTGTCGAGATCGGTCTCGCCATGGCGGTGGCGGGCAGGCACTGCATCCACCAGCAGGCTGGTACCGAGCACCTGATCGTACCAGGCAAAGTCGCCCACCGGCAGCAGATTGACCCCGGCGCCGTGCTGGGCCTGCCAATGGCGCTCACGCAGCGTCTTGCCCACGGCAACGAGTTCGGCCTGAGTGGTCTCGCCACGCCAGTAGGATTCGAGGGCAAATTTCAGCTCGCGCTTGGCGCCGATACGGGGGAAGCCCAGGGTGTGTGCTCGTGTCATAGCTTCATTTCCTTATGCTCATTCATCTGATGGGAAACTGGATGATTTAGCCATCCAGATGTTTACACATCCAAAATGACAAGATAAGGTGACGCTGGCTATTGAATCCTCTTCAAGTGGCTCTCAAATAATCCTCAACTGACCGCCAATCAGGTTCACCGCGAGGATACAGAGGCCGATTTTTACAGGTGCAAGAGGTGCCGGTGTCAAGAAGCGCAGCAGGCTACCGCCGGCCGCAACCTCAGCGCCATATGCAATCTCACAAGGAGCCATCTTATGGCAGTGCCAAGCAATGCAGGGATAGAGATCAAACACTTGAAAACATTGACCGCGCTGGCCGAGCAGGGCTCGCTGGCCGGTGCGGCGCTGACCCTCAACCTTACCCAGTCCGCCCTCTCCCACCAGCTCAAAGAGCTGGAGACCCGCCTCAATCTGGAGCTCTACCTGCGCAAAAGCCGCCCGCTGGTGCTGACCGCAGCCGGCAGCCAGCTGCTCGCCCTCGCCCGTCAGGTACTGCCCGCCCTGGCCCAGACCGAGAAGCAGTTGCAGGCCTTGCAGAGCGGCGATGCGGGCAGGCTGCATCTGGCGCTCGATTGCCACAGCTGCATCCAGTGGCTACTGCCGCTATTGCCAGATTTTCGCCGCCAGTGGCCTGGGGTGGATCTGGAGGTGGAGTCGGTGCCGGGCTTTGATGCCATCAATGCCCTGCTCGGCGGCCAGCTCGACCTGCTGCTCACCTCCGATGTGCAGGCCCGCGGCGATCTCCACTTCGAGCCGCTGTTTGCCTTCGATCTGACTCTGGTGATGGCGCCGTATCACCCCCTCTGCCACCAGAGCCGCATCGAGCCGAGCGATCTGGGGCCGGAGGTGCTGCTGGTCTATCCGGTGGAGCGCAGCCGCATGGATATCTTCAGCCGCTTTTTGCAACCCGCCGGGGTGGAGCCCGCCCGCTGCAAGCCGGTGGACAACACCTCGGTGATGCTGCAGATGGCCGCCGCCGGCCTCGGCGTCGCCGCCTTGCCACGCTGGGCCAGCGACGAGTTTGTCAGACAGGGGATGCTCTGCGCCCGCCCCCTCGGCAGCGGTATCCGTCGCCATATGTACGGCGCGGTGCGGGCCGCCGATCGGGATCAAGCCTGCCTGCAGAGCCTGTTCGAGCGCATTCGCCGCAAGATGGAGGGATAGCTCTCCTCAGCGTGGCTGACCGACCTCTGCCAGCAGTGCAGGCAACTGCACCTTGATGAAGTCGATGAGGGCCCTGACCGCCGGTGACAGACCGCGCCGCGCGGGATAGAGCATCACCAGCTTGCCATCTTTGGGACGCCACTCGGGCAGCAGTTGTTGCAGCCGCCCATCCGCCAACTCACTCACGCAGGCGTAAAGTGGCAAGCCCACCATCCCGAGCCCCGCCAGCGCCGCCTGTTTGAGGGTTTGCACATTGTCGCTGCGCAGCAGCACATTGACCACCACCTCCTCACTCTCCCCACTGTCGTGCCGCAGCCGCAGCAGATCGGCCTGACGCTCCAGCGAGCTGAAAAGTAGGGCATCCTCTCCTTCCAGCTGCCGTGGATGCGCCAGCGCATTGTGGCGCGAGAGCCACGCCGGGGTCGCCAGCACGCCCCACTGCACCGTACAGAGCGGCACCTGCACCAAGCTGGAGGGGGGCTGCTCGAAGGCCACCCCGCGGATCACCACATCCAGCCCCTCCTCCAGCAGATCCACCTGCCGGTTGCTGGCTTGCACGGCGAGCCTCACCTTGGGGTATTGCGCCATAAAAGCGGGCAGCAAGCGGGCAAGCAGCGCATCGGCAATGGTAATGGGCACGCTGATCCGCACCAGACCGCTCGGCTCCTGCTGCCGTTGCCGCACAGCCGCCTCTCCGGCCTGCGCCTCGGCCAGCATCGCCTGACAGTGGCGATAGAGCACCTCACCGGCATCGGTCAGACTGAGTTGGCGCGAGGTTCGTTGCAGCAGCCGGGTATCCAGCCGCTCCTCCAGCAGCCGGATCCGGCGCGAGATCCGCGACTTGGGCACGCCAAGCGCCCGCGCGGCGGCAGTGAATCCCTGTCGCTGCACCACATGGGTGAAGAGATAGAGATCATTCAAATCAAGTTCCAGTGGTGTCATCGGGCTGCCTTGGTCAGGGTGAGGTGCATTCACATCGTTCCACCAATAGAACGATAAGAACCTATTTCACCAGATTGTCGCCATTTTTGCAGCCATCATAATGGCCCTGTCCCCATCAGACGGTTGCTGCACGGGCAATCCGCCACACCAGCAAGGGCCGTTTGACTGTTCCGATATCACAAGGAGTTCACCATGAAACTGCAACAAATCTGCTCTGCCACCCTGCTCGGTCTGGCGACCCTGACCGCCACGCTGGCCACCACAGCGACACCGGCCATAGCCGCCGAGGCTGCCAGCCATCCGACCGTATCACCCAACCGCTATCTGGAGATGCTCTCCCGAGACAATGCGGTACTGCTGCTGGTCGACCATCAGGTCGGCTTGCTGAGCGGCGTACGCGACACCACGGTGGGCGAGCTCAAGCACAACGTGGTGGCGCTGGCCAACGCCGCCCGCGCCCTCGGCGTGCCGGTGATCGTGACCGCGACCATGCCCGATGGCATGTGGGGCCCGACCATACCTGAACTGACCAGTGCCCTGCCGGATGTGAAGGTGATCAACCGCACCGTCATCAACGCCTGGGACGATCCTGCCGTGCGCGCCGCCATTGAGAAGACCGGCCGCAAACAGCTGATCATCGCCGGGGTATCCCTCGAGATCTGCGCCAGCTTCCCGGCCCTCTCTGCCAAGGCTGCCGGCTATGATGCCCGGGTGGTGCTCGATGCTTCCGGCACCTTCAACGAAGCCAAGCGCACCACGGGTCTGCAACGCTTGCTGGGGGCCGGTATCCCGGTCACCGACTACGCCTCTGCCGCAGTCGAGATGCTGCGCAGCAACGTCGACCCCAAGGCGCACGATGTCTACAACGCCCTCGACATGCCTTTCGCCACCCTGGTGTGGCAGATGCAAGAGGGTGCCAAGAAGTCGTAACTCGCCCCGCCTTCGGTCAGATGACCGAAGGCATCTTTTATCTTCTGGAGGATCCATTGATGACCAGACGCCTGACTCTCTCCGCCCCCGTCAAGGGCCAACCGCTGCGCATTGGCAGCGGCTTTGCAGCCAGCCATTTTGGCGAACACTTTTTCAACGGCCTGATAGACCCCGTGGTGATGGTGGATCACTTCCAGATGACCGCCCCCACCTTCGAGCCCCATCCCCACGCCGGGATCTCTGCCGTCACCTATCTGTTCGAGGATTCGACGAGCCCCCACGTCAACTACGACTCCCTCGGCAATCAGGGCCCCATCGAACCGGGCGCGCTCCACTGGCTGGCGGCCGGGCGCGGGGCCGTACATACCGAGCAGCCGGAAGGGGCATCCCCCTATGTCCACGCCCTGCAGATCTTCGTCAACCTGCCTGCCCGTCAAAAGATGATGTCGCCTTTTGCCGTCCACGCAGCCGCTGCCACCATCCCCGAGTTTCATGGCGAAGGGGTGCGAGTGCGGGTGGTCGCAGGCCACAGCAACGGGATAACGGCACCACACTCGGTAGAACTGCCCCAACCCTTTACCCTGCTCGATGGCCATTGCGCGCCCGGCAGCCGCTTCACCCATCTGCTGGCGGCAGGCTGGAATGCCATGATCTATCCCCTGACCGGATCGCTGACCCTGCAGGCGGAGGGAGAGCGGCACCTCATCCCGGCAGGTCACGGAATGGGTGTCAGCCTCTCTGCCGATGGCGGCGAGGCGGAGGCACTGCAACTTGAGGCCACCGAGCGCTGCCACTTCGTGCTGCTCTCAGGCCAGGCGCTCAATGAACCCCTGGTCAAACATGGCCCCTTCGTCATGAACAGCCACGACGCCATTGCAGATCGGCTGCATGCCTATCAGCACGGCGAATTTGGTCAGCTCAACGATGCGTGGCTGCGCAACGGCCAATATCGGCCATGAGCACGCTCGCTGGCCACCAGCCACAAAGCACGCGCTGGCCTCTGGTCTTCCTCGCCATTTTTGCCGGTGCCAGCGGCGCCCTCTGCCTTGGCAAAGTGCCCGCCGTACTCGGCATACTGCGCAGCGAGCTGGGGATGACACTGGTCGAAGCCAGCTATCTCGCCTCAGCTTTCAATACGCTGGCGATCCTCTTCAGCCTCTTTCTCGGCCTGCTGCTGACCCGCTGGAGTGGGCGGCAAACCGGGGTTGTCGGGCTTTTGGTTATCGTGGCAGGCGGAGCGTTGGCACTGCCCGCCACCGGGCTGGCCATGATGCTGCTGTCGCGCATTGTAGAGGGGATTGGCTTTTTGCTGGTCTCGGTGGCCATGCCCGCCTTTATCGTGGCGGTGACCCGGGAGGAGGAGAAACGGCTGGCCTTGAGCCTGTGGGCAGTCAACCTGCCCCTCGGGGCGGCGACGGGTATGCTGCTCACCCCCTGGCTCACGGCGCAAGGGGGCTGGCGACTGGCCTGGCTGATCCTGATGATCCCGCAACTCTCTGCCCTGCTGCTTCTGCTCGCCAGTCGCTCAGCAGATAAACTGCGGGTCTGGGCACCCCAATACTCGATCAACTCGGGCCACCCGCTGCGCCAACTCACGGTGCTCCGACAACTGACACTCTGGCGCTACGGGTTGGCGTTCACGCTCTACAGTCTGATGCTCTGGGCGCTCTTTGTCTGGCTGCCAACCATGTTGCAAGGCAGCCCCGGGATTGGCCAAAGCCAGATCGCCCTGCTCTCGGCGCTGGCGGTGATCGCCAATATTCCCGGCAACCTGCTGGGGGCATGGCTGCTGCGCCGGGGCGTGGCGCGAGATCGGCTCATCAGCTGGGCACTGGGCCTGATGGCGCTGTGTGGCATGATCGCCTTCTGGCCCGGCCTGTCGCCGTGGTGGGCCTATGGGCTCTGCCTCGCCCTCTCCCTGGCGGGCGGTATGGCGCCGCCAGCCATCCTCTCGTCTGCGCAGGAAGTGAGTCAGGGGCCGGTACAACTGGCCATCGTGCAGGGCTTTTTTGTCCAGCTCGCCAACCTCGGTCAGCTGCTGGGGCCCTTGCTGCTGGCGGCCCTGATGACGGACAGCGGCCATTGGGGGAGCGCTCGCTGGCTCTTTCTGGGCGGCTTGCTGCTGGCAATCGGACTCTATCTGTGGCGCCGCCAGCCCATTGGCGGGCAAGAGCCCAACTGACAGCTAGGCCAAGCTGCATTGATATGTGTCAGGAAGTGCCTGCGAAGTAGCTGCGTAGCGCCTCCACCACCCGCCGAACCTTCTCCGGGATCTCCCGCTGCGGCGTGATGGCGTGGATCTCCATCGGCGCCACCCGAAAACCGGGCAGCAGTTCCAGCAGACGCCCCTGCGCCAGATCCTCGCCAATTTCTCCCTCGGGTTGCAGCGAGATCCCCTGCCCCGCCAGCGCAAACTGGCGCAGGGGCAACACGTTGTTACATAGCACCTTGGCCTTGAACCTCACCCTGTGCTCGCCCCCCTTCTCGTCAAGCAGCAGCAAACCGTTGCCCAGCATGTCGCCGCAGAGCCAGTCGTGGGTGGCCAGATCGGCGGGCGTGCGCGGCGTCCCCTTACGCGCCAGATAGGCGGGGGCGGCGCAGAGCAACATCCGGGTTTGCCCCAGTTTGCGGGCCACCAAAGTCGAGTCGGGCAGGCTACCGACCCGCAGTGCCACGTCGATCCGCTCGGCAATCAGATCCCGTTTCTCGTCGTCGGCAATTATCTGGATGGTGAGGCCGGGGTGGGCCTGCAGCAGCGGCGAGAGGGCCAGTGCCAACGGCTGGCCCGCCATCCCCACCGGGGCGGTGATCCGCACTTCCCCGAGCAGGGCGTCGCGCACCTCGGAGAGGCGCAACTCAGTCTCGCTCAGGGTCTGCTGCAACGCCCGGCCCCCTTGCCACACCACCTCTCCCGCCTCGGTCAGACTGAGGCGACGGGTGGAGCGATGGAGCAGGGGCAGTCCGAGCAGGCTCTCCAGCTGGCTGATATGCTGACTGACGGCAGAGGGGGTCATGCCGAGGGATTTGGCCGCCCCTGTCATGCTGCCCGCGTCCACCACGGCGGCGAAGATGGCGTAACGTCTGAGCTGTTCCATTATTAAATCCAGCTTACAAGTGAATGCATTTTGTAGGCGATTATTAAATCATAACTGACGGCGTAGGATAGCCCCATTCCAACAGTGAAGGAGAGTTCCCCATGAAGATTGCCCTGATCGGTGCCAGCGGTTTTGTCGGTTCAGCCATCCTGAACGAGGCCGTCAGCCGCGGCCATCACGTCACCGCCATCGTCCGCGATGTCAGCAAGGTGGCCGCCCATCCGCAGGTCACCGCCGTGGCGGTAGATGCCCAAAACCCGCAGGCATTGGCCGAGGTGCTCAAGGGGCACGATCGGGTGATCAGCGCCTACAACCCGGGCTGGACCACACCGGATATCTACGACCAGTACCTCAAAGGGGCCAACGCGATCGTCGCAGCAGCCAAAGCGGCCAATAGCTGGCTGCTGGTAGTAGGTGGCGCCGGCAGTCTGGAGGTTGCCCCCGGCGTGCAACTGGTGGATACCTCGGAGTTTCCGGCCGAATGGAAACAGGGGGCGCTGGCGGCCCGCGACGGTCTCACCGCCCTGCGTCGTGAAACCACCCTCGACTGGCGCTTTGTCTCCCCCCCGGTGTTCCTCGAACCGGGCGAGAAGCGCGGCGGCTATCGGATTGGTGGCGATCAGGTGCTCTTTAGCGGCGAACAGCCTGCCGGGATCACCGCCGGTGATCTGGCCGACGGTGTGCTGAACGAGGTGGAAAAACCGGCTCACCTGCGCCAGCGCTTTACCCTGGGTTACTGAGAGCCAGCAGGCGGTTAAGGCCAGAATACGTGGTCACTCGCCTGTGCTTTCGGTCAGGTGAAAAACCGCTCAACCAGAAGGGAGGCATCCGCCTCCCTTCTGTTTTGGCCATTTTCTGTTTTGATCTTTTTTACCGGTTGCAGCTTGCCTCTGGTTATCACTCTCCCTCTCATCATTTCCCATTCCGCCCTTAATTGCTGCGCAAAAACCCGTCAGCCCATCAGGAGCCGAATTCCATTTCGAATTTTGTATATAACTAAGAATAATTTGTTGCTTCCGTCTTATAACACCGAACAGTAGCATCCCCTTCATTCCAGATGGCGCCACACCGCTGCGCATACCGCCACACTGTCGCGCCATCCCGTTTGCCGCTCATCAGACCTGCCCGCACCAGAGGCAGCAGAAGAGATGGCACCAGAGATAACGAAAGAGTGAGGAGGTGCACATGGAACATTCACCACTGCCGATCATCGATCTGGCTGCCCTCAACGGGGCGCCCGAGGTGCGTCGCCCTATGCTGGCCAGGCTGGCCGCGGCCGCCCGCGATGTGGGCTTTTTCTATCTGGTCGGCCACGGCTTGAGCAAGGTTGAGATGCTAGAGACCCTGGCGCTGGCAGAGCGCTTCTTTGCCCTGCCGGAGCAGGAGAAGTTGGCAGTGCAGATGGTCAACAGCCCCCACTTTCGCGGCTACAACCGGGTCGGTGCCGAGCTGACCCGCCAGCGGCCGGATCTGCGAGAGCAGTTCGATATCATGAACGAGGCGCAAGCCTTGCCTGCGGCCCTGATCCGTGAACCCTGGCAGCGGCTGATCGGCCCCAACCAGTGGCCGACCGCCCTGCCAGAGATGAAAGCCCATCTGCTGGCGTGGCAGGATCGGCTGAGCGACATCACCCTCACCCTGCTGGCCGCTTTTGCCGAGGTGCTGGAGCAACCGGCCAACGTGTTTGACGCCAGCATCCGCGGCGCCCCCTATCAGCACATGAAGCTCATTCACTACCCGGGGCAAGAGGCGGGCGGCAGCAGTCAGGGGGTCGGCGCTCACAAGGATCCTGGCTACCTGACGCTGGTGATGCAGGACAATCATTCGGGGCTTGAGGTCGAGACGGCCGACGGCTGGATCTCCGCGCCCCCCCTGCCGGGAGCGCTGGTGGTCAATATCGGCGAGCTGCTGGAGCTGGCCTCCAACGGCTATCTCAAGGCGACCCTGCATCGGGTGGTGAGCCCGCCGCCCGGCGTCTCGCGTCTCTCCTGTGCCTTCTTTATGGCGGCGCGGCTCGATGCCACCGTGCCGCTGCTCAGCCTCTCCCCAGAGCTGGCAGCGCAGGCGCAAGGGCCGGAGAGTGACCCGACCAACCCGCTCTTCTATCAGGTGGGGGAGAACGTGCTGAAAGGGCGGCTGCGCTCCCACCCGGATGTGGCGGCGCGCCACTATGGGCCGGTGGAACCCGCTCGCCTCCCGCGCACAGAGAGCGAAGCGATACCGGCCTGAGCAGCGCAGAGATCCGCAGCCGGGTATATGCATAAGCCACAAGCCGCATGCACATACCCGCGCTGACAAAAACAACAAGCAACGAACAACAAAACAAGTCATGGCCAGAGCCTGGCCATCACGGAGCAACACGATGAAATTCAAGACCATGAGCGTACACAGCGGCCAGCGGATCGATCCCCAGACCGGCGCCCTCACCACCCCGCTCTACCAGAGCAGCACCTTCAGCTACTTCAACGCCCAGGCGGGCAAGGAGCGCTTTGCAGGTCAGGCCCCCGGCTTTATCTACAGCCGCTTTGGCAACCCCACCACCGCCGAGCTTGAGCAGAAACTAGCGGCGCTTGAAGGTGCCGATGAAGCGCTGGTGGTGGCGAGCGGCATGGCAGCGGTGAGCGCCATCATGTATGCCCTGGCCGACAGCGGCGATGAGGTGGCCTATATTGGTCCGCTCTACGGCGGCACCGATGCCTTCCTCAAGCAGACCTTCAGCCGCGCCGGCATAAAAGTCACCGCCTACGAGAGCGATCGGGATCTGCTGGCCAACATCCGCCCCGCCACCAAGGTGGTACTGTTCGAAACCCTGACCAACCCCACCCTCAAGGTGGTGGATCCGCGGTTGGTGGTGGAAGCAGCCCGCAAAGTGGGCGCCATCACAGTGTGTGACAACACCTTCCTCACCCCCTACCTGCTGCGTCCGCTGAAGCTCGGTGTCGACGTGGTGATGCACAGCGGTACCAAATATCTGGGCGGCCACGGCGACATCATCGCCGGGGTGGTGGCGGGCTCTCACGCCCTGATGAAGTCGATCCGCACCGTGGCCCTCAAGCATATCGGCTCCCCCATCGGCCCGCAGGAGGCCTACCTGCTGCAACGCGGGGTCAAGACCCTGCCGCTGCGGATGGATGCCCACCTGCACAATGCCCAGAAAGTGGCCGAGTTTCTGGCGGCACATCCGGCGGTGAAGAAGGTGATCTACCCGGGGCTTGCCAATCATCCGGGCCACGATGCCCTCGGCGCCTTCGCCAGCGGCTTTGGCGGCATGGTGAGTATTGAACTTGAAGGCGGGTTTGCACGTTGCGCCACCCTGCTCGATAACCTGCAACTGTTCGTGCAGGCGGTGAGTCTGGGCGATTTGGAGAGTCTTGCCTGCCATCCGGCCAGTACCACCCACGCTGCCATGGACGAGGCGAGCCGCCTCGCCGCCGGGGTCAATGACGACCTCATCCGCTTCAGTATCGGGGTGGAAGATGCGGACGACCTGATCGCCGATCTGGCAGCCGCGCTGGCGCAGATCTAACCGGGAGCGAGTTTCTCACTTGCCCGCCAAATTGCTGCGAGTGATAACACCCAGACACAACAACGGCCCATCAAGGGCCGTTGTTGTTTGTCGCGATGTGGAAAATGCGGGATTTACTCCTCCCACACCACCACTTGCGATGAGGGCCAGCGCTCCCCGACATGGGCATATTTTTGCTCCAGCAGGTGACGCTTGATCTTCATGGTGGGGGTCAGCACGCCGTTCTCGATATTCCAGGGTGTCTTCACTACCAGAATGCCGCGAATTTTGGCATGGGATTCCAGCTGATCGTTGACCCGCACCCGCGCCGCTTCCAGTCTGGCGTTGACCTCCTCCCGATTGCCCTTCATGGCACTCTCGGCCAGCTGCACCAGCGCAATGGGCTGCGGCATGCCGTAACCAATCACGCAGAGCTGTTCGATGATGGGTTCCTGCCCCAGCAGCCCCTCGATGGGCACCGGCGCCACATACTTGCCCTTGGCGGTCTTGAACACATCCTTCATCCGGCCGGTGATGGTGAGATAACCCTCCTTGTCCAGCTTGCCCATATCGCCGGTGTGGAGCCACCCCTCGGTATCGATGGCCTCGGCGCTGTGCTCGGGATCCTTGTAGTAACCCAGCATCATCCCTTCGCAGCGGCAGAGGATCTCCCCCTCGTCAGAGATCTTGATGGTCACTCCGATCCCCGCCTTGCCGACGGTGCCGATCTTGTCGGCGCGGAACGGGTAGTTGATGGTGGAGTAGGCGTGGTTCTCGGTCATGCCCCAGGCTTCCGTCACCTTGAGGCCAATGCTCAGATACCACTCAAGCAGCGCAGGGGAGACAGGCGCGGAGCCGCAGCCGAGTACCCGGGCCTGATCCAGTCCCAACCCCTTTTGCAGCTTGCGTTTGATAAGGCCGGAGATAAGCGGGATCTTGAGCAGCAGTTCGAGTTTGTTCTGGGGCAGCTTCTCGTGGATCTTGATGCGGAACATGGCCCACAGCCGCGGCACCGAGATAAAGACGGTGGGACGGCAGCGTTTGACATCTTCGATAAAGGTGTCGAGGGATTCGGGGAACGCGATAGTAGCACCGCCATAGAGGCTGCCGCCGTAGATGTAGACCCGCTCGGTAATATGGGCCAGCGGCAGGTAGGAGAAGCCCCGATCGGCCTGGCTCAGGCTCACCGTCTCCACCAGCTTCTCGCACGACCAGGCGTAACGCTCGACGCTCAGCATGGCCCCTTTCGGCTTGCCGGTGCTGCCGGAGGTGTAGACCAGACTCAGCAGGGAGTCAGGGGCCTGCACCGGGCTGTCAGGGATCGGCTCATGCGCCTCCAGCAGATCGTCCCACTGGTGGCTGGCTGGCATGGTGTCATAGGGGAAGGCGATGCGCAGCAGATCGTCGGGTACGCCAGCCTCCTGACTCTTCCAGTCATCCAGCTTGCCGACGAAGATCGCCTTGGCTTCGCTGTGGCGCAGCACATATTCGATGGTGTCGACGTTGGCGGTCGGGTAGATGGGCACGCTCACATACTGCCCCATCTGCATCGCCAGATCGGCGATAAACCACTGGGCGCAGTTCTTGGAGAGCAGCGCCACCTTGTCACCGGCCACCAGACCGAGGTGACGCAAGGCCGTCACCATCCGCCGCGCTTCATCGGCCACTTCACCCCAGGTGAAATCGACATATTCGCGGTTGATGGTTTGACGCAGGTAGGTTCGATCAGGACACTGCCGCTCCCAGTGATAGAGCATCTCGAGCGGCAGTTTATTGGCAATACGTGAGGAGGAGGCCATAGTTTAATCCCTGAAACAAAAGGCGAAACTTATTATTAACCTTTCACTAACTTCAGGGGAAGGATAAACTCAAACTTCAGTTTGAATTGTGTATCCGATCAAGCTTCTGCATCTTGTTGCAAACGACTCCACATCGCCTGCACCAGTTTTTCATCCTCTTCAGAAAGCTCACCTTGCAAGATCGCCTCGTTGAGGCTGCGCAGCACATAGCTCTTGACGTCCCGCACCAGGGTCTTGCCTTCCAGCTCGGCCCGGGCAACGGCCAATGAGATATGACCTCGCAGGTAACCCCCCGCAAACAGCTCATCGTCGGTCGCGGTGGCAACCATGCTGTCGATCAGTCCCAACAACTTGTGCTCAAAATCGTGAATCGTCATGTAACGCAGCCTCATTTGCGGCAAAAAATTCGGGGGTATGGAACCGCAATCCGGTTGATTGCAGCTCTCTGGCGCCAGGCCAGCAGCGTCCTTGGCGTCCTATTCCGGGTTGGCCACCGGGTAGATGACCTGATCCTTGTATCCCGTGGTTATTCGCAGATAACCACGCAACGCCCGGTTTAATTCGGGATCATCGGTGTCCACCAGCAGCGGCCTGCCCGCAAGGGCGGCAAGCTTGGCTTTGGTTGCCAGCACCTGGATATTGTCCAGCCCGACACACCGAATCACCTCAGGACTCAATTGCTGATTTCCGCGCCCGAACAGATGTCCCTGTCCGCCTATCAGGGTAATGATCAGCCGGCAGCGACGGCCGCGGATCCGGGTCAGGATCTCGGCGGCGCTGAGATCCTGCCCGATAAGTCGGCCATTTTCCACCAGATCCACACCGAGTAAAGTATTTTCCAGACCGAGCTCAGCCATACAGGCTGCCACCGTGCTGCCGGAGCCCATCAGATAGAGGGTATCGGGCTCCATCTGCTCCACCACACCGGCGGCGAGATCCGCCAACACCAGCTCTTCGGACTCCTTTCCCCCCTGCTTGACCGCCTGTACGTAACGCAGATCGCCGGGCACCTTCAGATGGCCGTAGTGGCGGGCCCGCACCTTGCCCGCGCGAAACGCCTCCTCGTCGATGTCGCGCACCTCGGCATCGATCAGGCTGAGCAGTTCCCCTGCGATCATCCGCGCCACCACCCGCCCGCTGGCGGCGGGGGTCACCCCGTAGACGCCGGAGTGGATCTTGCACCCCGCCGGAATGCCAAGCACATGGCAGGACTCCCCCACCGCGGCGCAGATATCCCGCGCCGTGCCATCGCCACCGGCAAACAGCAGCAGATCGACCCCGGCTTCGCACATCAGCTCTGCAGCGTGGCGGGTATCGTCAGCCGAGGTGCTTTCCCCGACCGGTTGATAGATGACCCGACAGGGTAGTCCCAGAGATCGGGCTACCGTCCCCCCCATCTCTCCCGCCACCGTCAGCAGTTCGAATGGGACATTCAGCTCGCACAGTGGCAACAGAGCTTGCCGCGCCCGCTCCTGCGCTTTGGGCACAGCGCCTCGGGCCAGCGCCTCGGCAACCACACCGTCACTGCCCTTGAGCCCCACTGCACCGCCAATCCCGGCGACCGGATTAATAATGAACCCTAATCGAAACATGCCTGCCTCCCTTGCGATGGCCACCATTTTTATCTTTTCCCCCCTCAGGGACAAGCGCTGGCGCCCCTGCTAGAATGCGCTGCTTCAATTTTCCAACCAATTTTCAACCAAGGTTCAATCATGCTGGAATGGGTTCTTGATCCCTCTGCCTGGGTCGCACTCGCCACCCTTACCCTGCTCGAGATCGTGCTGGGCATCGACAACATCATCTTTATCTCCATCCTGGTCGGTCGCCTGCCGGAGGCGCAGCGTCAAAAAGCGCGTATTCTGGGTCTGGGGCTCGCCATGGGTACCCGGATCCTGCTGCTGCTCTCGCTGGCCTGGGTGATGCGCCTCACCGATCCGCTCTTCACCGTGCTGGGTGAAGCCATCTCCGGCCGCGATCTGATCCTGCTGCTGGGGGGCCTGTTCCTCATCGGCAAGAGTGCTCACGAGATCCACGTCACCCTGGAAGGGGCGGCCGAGCCGGAGAGCATCAGCAAAGCGGCCTCGGGCTTTATCAGCACCCTGATCCAGATCGCCATCCTCGATATCGTGTTCAGCCTCGACTCGGTGATCACCGCAGTCGGTATGGCCGATCACGTGCCGGTGATGGTGCTGGCCATCATGATCGCCGTCTTCATCATGATGTTTGCCGCCAAATCCATCGGTGATTTCGTCGACAGCCACCCCACCATCAAGATGCTGGCCCTCTCCTTCCTCACCCTGGTCGGTTTCGCCCTGATGGCCGAGGGGATGGATCTGCACATACCGAAAGGCTACATCTACTTCGCCATGGCCTTCTCGCTGGTGGTGGAGATGATCAACATCCGCTTGCGCAAGCACAGCGAGGTCGACACAGGGAAGTAGTGTCGCCGGATCAAAAAGAGCGCCTCTCGGGGCGCTCTTTTGTTATGCACACGGCATGCTGCCGGATAGAGATCACTGGTTGGCAATCACAATGGCAACCCGGCGGTTTTCTGCTCGTCCGGCTGCGCTCTTGTTGTCCGCAACCGGGGCCGTCTCACCGCGGCCACGGATCTCAAGATTGGCGGGCATCATCCCCACCGAGATCAGCACATCTGCCACCGATTGGGCTCGTTTCAGAGAGAGCTGCTGGTTGTAGCTGCTCTCGCCCGTATTGTCGGTATGGCCATCCACCCTCGCCTTGTCGAGCCCGACCCCAAGCAGGGCCTTGCCCAGTTTTTCCACTATCAGCCGGGTCTGCGGATTGAGTTCACCCACATTGTTGGCAAACAGCACCCGGTTGGCCAGATCCAGTGTCCAGCCCTCATCGGTCAGATAGAAACCTTGCTCCTTCAATACTGCCAGCTGTTCCGGGGTCAACCCCCTGGGGGTGCTCTGACAACCCACCAGCAGAGAGAACAACAGGCCCAGCACGACAGCCTTGATGGAGAGGGATAGTTTCATTGTTATGACTCCTTTACACCTTGACTCACGCCGATTTGGCGGCCTCAACCTCCTCACGGCGTGTACGTTTTGCCAAATACATGGCTTTGTCTGCCAGCTCGCACAGCTCGCTGGCGCGGGTCCCGGGTTGATGGATGGCAAAACCGATGCTGATCCCTGCCACCAGTTGCTGTCCATCCCGCAATACCACAGGATCACTCATCGCCTGCTGAATGCGGTCGATCACCTCTTCCACATCCTGCCCCAGATGCACAGGTGTCAGCAGTATGGCGAACTCATCCCCCCCCAGCCGGCAGACCAGATCTCCGGGGCGCAGCTGATGCTGTACCCGCCGGGAGAGGGTCACCAGCACATCGTCACCGGCGTTGTGCCCCAGGGTGTCGTTAATCTGTTTGAAACGATCGCAATCGAGATAAAGCAGGGCGAACGGGGCCCCCCCCTCGCTTACCTCCCCAATGGCATGCTCGAGGCGAGCTTCGAATAACGCCCGGTTGGGCAACCCGGTCAACGCATCATGGGTCGCCTGGTGGAGCAGACTGGCGTTCTCCCGCGCCTGATGAGCCTGCCAGGCTTGCAGCTCATCCAGCAGGGCGTTGAAATCCTCTCCCAGTTCATTGAGCTCGACGATATCGGCCGGTGGCGCCCGCATCCCCAGAGTGCGTTGTCGACGCACCGAGTGGGCGACCTGTGCCAGTTGTCGCAGTGGCGAGGTGATCGCGACCTGCATCCGCCCGGCGACATAGAAGGCGCCCATCACACTCAACACCAGGCAAATCACCATCACCAGCAGCACCGAGAGCAAGAACAGCAACAGATACTCGCCATGACCGCGCAGCTCTATGGTGGCAATCTGATCACCTCCCCGCAGCATGGGATAGGTGACCGGCCCCGGTAACAGCAGGCGGGCAAGATAATCTTCGACTGTGGCCAGTGGATTGCTGACGGGACGAACCCATTTAGCGAGCTGTTGACCATTGGCCAGCACGATACTGGCTTCGGCCACCTCCTCATGGGCGACAATACCGCCAAGCGCCTCGCTCGCTGCCTCTTCATCGTGGAACACCACCGCCGCCTCGGCGCTGTAGCTGATTGCGCGGGCCACCAGCTCCAGATTGTGATCGGCGTAGAAGCGTACTACCAGCAAGGCAATCAGAGTAAAAAAGAGTCCCGCCACGCTGACGGCCGTGATGGCGGCCACCAGATGGGTTCGCCCCAGGCTCTGACGTAGGGTCGGACGACGGGGATCCGCGCTGACCTGTCGTCTCATGGGACCCCCTTGTCGGCACGGGCCAGCTTGAGCACAGCGGGATGTACTCGTACGCCGCTCAGGGCCAGGGCATCGAGGTTCACTTTAAACCGCACTCGCACGCTGTCCGGCGAGGTCTGCAGGCAGAACACCGAGCTGGTGGAACAGTCGTGGTTGTATTCGCTGATGCTGAGCACTGAATGACCCTGCAAGCGCGCAAACAACGCAATCCGGGTCGGCTCGTCGACGACGCCGAGATAGAGCACATCGCAATTATCACTGATGGCCGGATCACTCGCGTCGTAGCGATTGACCTGCACGGCACGGCCATTGGCCTGACGATCGATGGTAAAGAGGGCTCCGGCATACTCCGTCGGCGCCGCCACACATAGGCGCAGCACCGCAGGCTCGGTGGGCCAGCGAGTGTAACTCAGGATATCGAGCACCAGCTCCCTGACCGCCGTCGCCCGGCTCTCTGCGGCCGTTTCCGCCAGCGCGTGAGGCAACAGCAGACCAAACCCTAACAGCAAGGGCGCCAGGCGAGCGGCGAAACGGGGAGAAAAGAGTAACAGCATGATCGGGAAGTGGCCGCCTTGACAACACCGCTGCAGTGGCATAGCGGTTCGGGTACATGTATCCAGATAGTAAGTTGGTGGACACTGGCCTGACAAGTCTCCCGAAGCCCTCCCGCCCGGAAGCCGTGTAAAGAAAACAGAGAGCCCGTCTGGTGACGGGCTCTCTGTTGGCTGGCATCCGGAACAACTTACTTCTTGCTGATGCCATATTCCCGCAGCTTGTTGGCGATGGCGGTATGCGACACACCCAGGCGTTTGGCCAGCTGACGGGTCGACGGGAAGGCGGGATAGAGCCGGGCCAGCAGCTGGCTCTCGAAGCGCTTCACCGCATCGTCGAGATTCCCCTCAAACCACTCGTCGATTAGCGGCATGGTATCGGCCGCCACCGGCAGGTCGATCTGCTCGGGCCCCAGTTCATCCCCTTCCAGCAGGGTCATGGCACGGTAGAGACAGTTGCGCAGCTGACGCACGTTGCCCGGCCAGCGGTAGGCGGTCAGGTAGTCGGCCATGTTGCGGGTAAAGCGCGGACGGGGTCGCTGCAACTCGCTGGCAAAGCGGGAGACAAACTGCTGGGCCAGCACCATGATGTCTGCCTTGCGCTCGCGCAGGGGGGGCAGCGCCAGACTGAGCACGTTGAGGCGATAGTAGAGATCCTCGCGGAAGGTTCCTTCGTGCACCAGATCCAGCAACTGCTTCTGGGTGGTGCAGATGAAACGCACGTTGACCTTCACCTCCTGCTCGTCACCGACCCGGCGGAATACCCCATCCTGCAACACCCGCAAAAACTTGGTCTGCAGATGGGGAGACATGTCGCCAATCTCGTCCAGCATCAGGGTGCCGCCGCTCGCCAGCTCCAGCACGCCGCGCTTACCCTCGGTGTTGTTGCCAAAGGCGCCGGGGGCATAACCAAACAGCTCGCTCTCGGCCACGTTATCGGGCATGGCGGCGCAGTTGAGGGCCATAAAGGGGTGGCTGGAGCGCAGGCTGGCCCCGTGACAGGCACGGGCCAGCAGCTCCTTACCGGTACCGGTCTCACCGACAATCAGCAGCGGCGCATCCTGCATCGCCAGTTTGCGCGCTTGCGACAACACCTCTTTCATCTTGGGGCTCTCGGCCTGCAGATGCTCGAAGCCCCCCACTTCCACCGCATGAAGCGCGCTGAAGTGCAGGCCGACCCGACGGGCAGATTTGAGCACCACCACGGCCCCGGCCAGCGCCTGCTTGCCGCGGGCTTCTGCCACGAACAGCGGCATCAGATCTGCCAGATACTCTTCGCCATTGAAACTGAGCTTGCAGGTCTGCGGCTTGATCTCGCTCGCCTCCAGCCAGCGGGTGAAGGAGAAACCCTTGACCAGCGAACCGAGCGCCACGCCGCGTACCTCCTCCACCGGCAAGCCGAGGGTGGTGAGGGCAGACTGGTTGGCCTGGGTCACCTTGCCCTTGCTGTCGAGGGAGAAGACCAGATCCGGCAGCGCCTTGAGCAACGCCTCGATCTCGTGATGCTCTCGCTCGGAAGGCATGTAAGGGATGGTCTTGACGTCGTAGACGCCGGGAATGCGGCGGATCTCCGGCATCAGGTGCTGAAAATCACTGAACTCCAGCTCGGGAAAGTTGAGATAGATGATGCCTGAGGTATCGATTTCGATGCCGCGCAGATCGATATTGTGCTCCACCAGGCGGTCGAGCAGTTCCCGGGTCAGGCCCAGGCGGTCTTCACAGCTGACTTCAAGACGCATTCGGGACACACTTCCTAGCTAACTCTATGAATGAGCGGATAATACAGTCTCGATCCCCCCAGTGCGAGCGCCAGCCCATAAAAATGCGGGCCCGCCCCGCTTTCGCAGGCAGGCCCGGGTCAACCGATGACGCTGGTGTGGGGCGCCATTACCGGAGCAACTGATCGGTACGCGCCGCCATGATGAAGTCGTTGCGATGCAAACCGCCGATCTTATGCATCCACCAGCTGACGATCACCATATCGCTCACTGGATGAGTGGTGGCGTTCACTTCAGCAGCTCATCCGTGCGTGCAGCCATGATGAAGTCGTTGCGGTGCAAGCCGCCGATCTTGTGGGTCCACCAGCTGACGGTCACCTTACCCCACTCGGTCAGAATGGCCGGATGGTGGAACTCCGCCTCCGCCAGCTCGCCCAGGCGGTTGGTAAAGGCCAGCGCCTCCTTGAAGTTGCGAAACGTAAATTCCCGTCGCAGTTGCAGCGCCCCCTCCTCCACCAGCGGCTGCCAGTCGGGAATAAGCTGCATCAGCTCGCGCAGCTCCTCATCGCTCACCTTGGGGGCATCGGCGCGACACGCTTCACACTGTTGGCTGGCCAGTTCGGACATGGGTTACTCCTGCTTGAATTAATGAAAAATTAATGAAAATGAAATAGGGTTGTTTGCTTTTGGTCAGCTCGCCTGTTTGCCAGCGGCAACCTCAAAACGTGGCGGATAGAGGCCAAGCCGACTGGCCTCGGCCAGAGCAGCCATGATCTCCTCCCCGGTCAGCTGGTAGAGATGATCGAGACTCGGCAGCACAAAATAGGTGGGCTGCATGATGTCGATGCGATACGGGGTGCGCAGCATAGTCAGTAGATCGAAGGGTTGCAGCAGCGGCTTGCCGGAAAGGGCATAAGCTGTCTCGCCGATGGAGGAGAGAATGCCGCCACCGTAGATACGCAGCCCGCCAGGTGTCGCCAAGAGGCCAAACTCCACGGTGAACCAGTAGAGCCGCGCCAGAAAAACCCGCTGCTCCTTGCTCGCCTGCTGCCCCAACTGACCGTAGAGGTGGGTGAAGTGGGCAAAGGCCGGATTGGTCAGCATGGCGCAGTGGCCGAAGATCTCGTGAAAGATATCCGGCTCTTGCAGGTAGTCGAGCTCGTCCCGGCGCCGGATAAAGGTGGCCACCGGAAACTGGCGATTGGCCAGCAGGGCGAAGAAGCGATCGAACGAGATAAGCGCGGGCACCGCCGCCACCGACCAGCCGGTCGCAGGCTGCAAGACGGCGTTGATCTCGGCCAGCTGGGGGATGCGATCACGGGGCAGCCCCAGTCTGTCGAGACCGGCCAGATACTCGTTACACCCCTTGCCATCGAGGGCGGCGAACTGGCGTTCGATCAGGATCTGCCAGGTGCCATGCTCCTCGTTGCTGTAGTGGATCACCCCGTCAGCATCCGGCTGGTGGGCGGTGTAGAAGGTTGCCATAGCGGTTCCATCCTCTGGCGCCACATCAGGCGCCTTGCCGTTTCATCACGGCTTCACTGTAACGAAATGGCAACAAAAAAAGCAGCCGACCCATGAGTCGGCTGCCGGAAACAGTTGTAAATAAATTGTGACAACCCCGCTAACCAATCCCCACTACAACTTGACCATGATATGGCGCGGCACCGTGTAATCCTCCAGCGCATAGAGGGAGAGATCCTTGCCGTAACCCGACATCTTCATGCCGCCGTGGGGCATCTCGGAGGTGAGCATGAAGTGGGTATTGATCCAGGTGCAACCATATTGCAGGTGGCTGGCCACCTTGCTGGCGAGGCTCAGATCCTTGGTCCAGACCGACGAGGCGAGGCCATAGTCCGAGTCGTTGGCCCACTGCACCACCTGCTCGGCATCGTTGAAACGGGTCACCGACACCACGGGGCCAAACACCTCGCGGCGCACGATCTCATCCTCCTGCCGGGCCCCGACAATCAGGGTCGGCTCGAAGAAGAAGCCGTTGCCGGGACGGATCTTGCCCCCCGCCGTCACCTCCACATGACCGCAGCTCTGGGCCCGCTCGACAAAGCTGGCGACCCGGTTGCGCTGTCTGTCCGAGATAAGCGGCCCCATCTCCACCCCCTCCTCGTACTGACTGCCCACCTTGATGGAGGCCACCGCCTCGGTCATGGCGGCGACAAACTTGTCGTAGATCTTGCCCTGGGCATAGATACGGCAGGCGGCGGTGCAGTCCTGGCCGGCGTTATAGAAACCGAAGGTGCGAATGCCCGCCACCACCGCCTCCAGATCCGCATCGTCGAAGATGATCACCGGCGCCTTGCCCCCCAGCTCAAGGTGGGTGCGCTTCATGGTGCGGGCGGCGCTCTGCAGGATCTTCTGGCCGGTGGCGATATCGCCGGTGAGCGACACCATCCGCACCAGCGGGTGCTCCACCAGCGGCGCCCCTACACTCTCGCCCCGCCCGCAGATGACGTTGATAACGCCGCGGGGGAAGATCTCGCTGGCCAGCTCCGCCAAACGCAGCGCGGTGAGCGGGGTCTGTTCGGAGGGTTTGAGCACCACCGTATTGCCCGCCGCCAGCACCGGCGCCATCTTCCAGGCCGCCATCATCAGCGGGTAGTTCCAGGGGGCGATACTGCCCACAACACCTATGGGGTCGCGCCGGATCATACTGGTGTGCCCCTCGAGATACTCCCCCGCCAACGGCCCTTGCAGGCAGCGGGCCGCCCCGGCAAAGAAGCGGAAGCAGTCCACCACCGCGGGCAGCTCGTCGTTGAGCACAGCCAGATAGGGTTTGCCGCAGTTGAGGGATTCGAGCGCCGCAAACTCCTCGGCGTGGCGCTCGACGAGATCCGCCAGACGCAGCAGCAGGTTGCTGCGGCTTGCCGGGGTGGTACGGCTCCACTGGGCGAAGGCGCGCTGGGCACCGTTCACCGCCCGGTTCACCTGTTCGAACGAGGCTTCGGGCACGGCGGCGATCTGTTCGCCGTTAGCCGGGTTGAGAATAGGTTCGGCCTGCCCCTCGCCGGTCACAAACTGGCCATCAATCAAGAGTTGAGTTGAGAGTTTCATGGTTGCATCCTTGCGCACGCGTTGAATCATCATTTGCCACTGCCAGCGACATCATGGGTGTCGCGAGTGAGGTAGTAGGCAAGCAAAATGGGGATAGTGGTGAAGGCCACTATGATGAGGGCCACCACGTTGGTGACCGGCCTGTCTCGGGGACGGATCAGCTCCTGATACATCCAGATGGGCAGCGTGGTCTGCTGGCCCGCCGTGAAGGTAGTAACGATCACTTCGTCAAAACTCAGGGCAAAGGCCAGCATGCCCCCCGCCAGCAGCGCCGTGGCCAGATTGGGCAGGATCACGTAGCGCAGGGTCTGGAAGCCGTCGGCCCCGAGATCCATCGACGCCTCGATGAGGCTCTGGTTGGTGCGGCGAAAACGGGCCAGCGCATTGTTGTAGACCACCACCACACAGAAGGTGGCGTGGCCGATAACGATGGTCCAGAAGCTGAACGGGATCTCCATCAAGCCGTAGGCCGAGCGCAGCGCGATACCGGTGACGATACCGGGCAGCGCGATGGGCAGCACCAGCAAGAGCGACACAACCTCCTGACCGAAGAAGCGGCTGCGGGCAATGGCCCCTGCCGCCAAGGTGCCGAGGATCATGGCCGCCAGCGTCGCCAGCCCCGCGACCTCCAGCGACAGCTGGATGGCACGCCACACATCGGGGCGATTGAGGGTCACCTCGAACCACTTGAGGGTGAGCCCGGGGGGCGGAAACTGGTAACTCTTGCTCTCGCTGGTGAAGGCGTAGAGGAAGATAAACAGAATGGGAAAGTGCAGGAACAGAAGGCCACCGATGGCGGCGTACTTGAGCAGACCCGAATGGCGCTCTCCCTGACTGCTCACTGAGCTAGCTGACATGAAGGCCTCCTTGCTGCCGGTTCAAAGCGATTGATTCAAAGCGCATCAAAAGCCCCCAGTCTTTTCGCAATCGCCAGATAGATGGCGATGATAAGGATCGGCACCAGCGAGAAGGCGGCGGCAAAGGGCAGGTTGCCCGCCGTTCCCTGCTGCATGTAGACCACCTGACCGATATACATGGTCGAGTTGCCGATGATGCCGGGGATGATGTAATCACCGAGGGTCAGCGAGAAGGTGAAGATGGAGCCCGCCACCACACCGGGCAACGCCAGCGGCAGGATCAGGTTGCGAAAGGTCTGGGCGGGTGTCGCCCCCAGATCGCTGCTCGCCTCCAGCAGGGATCGCGGAATACGCTCCACCGCCGCCTGAATGGGCAGGATCATGAAGGGCAGCCAGACATAGACGAACACGATAAAGGTGCCGAGCCGCGAGAAGGAGAGCGACGGGCCACCTATCACCGGCAGGGAGAGGATGGCATCGAGCAGCCACTCCAGCCCCATGCTGTCGGCCAGCCAGCTCACCACTCCCTCCTTGGCCAAGATCAGCTTCCAGGCGTAGACCCGCACCAGATAGCTGGACCAGAGCGGCAGCATGATCCCCACATAGAACAGCGCCCGGGTCTTGCCACTGGTGTAGCGCGCCATGTAGTAGGCAACCGGAAAACCGAGCAGGGCGCAGGCCAGGGTCACCAGCAGCGACATGCCGACGGTGCGGCCGATCACATCCAGATTCTCCGGCCGTAGCAGGGCGACGAAGTTTTGCAGCCCCAGCTCGTGGCGCACCTGACCGCTGAACTCGTCCAGCCCGAACAGGGAGTTGGAGAGCAGCATCAGCAAGGAGCCGACATAGATGATGCCGAGCCACAGCAGCGGCGGCCCCAGCAGGATCGCCAGCAGCAGGCCGGGCCGACCATAGAGCAGGGTCGAGAGGCGCCGCAGCGGCCTGAAACGGGCAGGTTCGGGCTGATGGTTCATGGCAAGACTCGCACTGTGAGGGGCACTCATGGCTGCGCCCCCTGATGGGCGCCACTCAGGCGATGGATGGCCTGCTCCGGCCAGCTGAGACTGACCCTGCTGCCACGGGCCAGACGGGCCTGCCCCTCATTGGGGTGGTTGACGATGATCTCGAGCTGCTCCCCGAGATCAACCCGATAACGGACGAAGGGACCCAGATACTCCACCTCGCGGATCTCTCCCGACCAGCCCGGCGCGCCCGCCTCAGCGAGCCGGATCCGCTCCGGGCGCACCATCATTTGGCTGCCGTCACCGCACAGCCGTCTGGCCTGCTCCCCTTCGAACAGATTGACGGTACCGACGAAGCGGGCCACAAACGGCGTCGCCGGAGCGTCGTAGATAGTATCGGGCGCAGCGATCTGCTCGATCTTGCCCTGGCTGAAGATGCAGATCCGGTCGCTCATGGAGAGCGCCTCCTGCTGATCGTGGGTGACGAAGATAAAGGTGATGCCCAGCTGGCGTTGCAACGCCTTGAGCTCAAGCTGCATCTGCTCGCGCAGTTTAAGATCGAGGGCCCCCAGCGGCTCATCCAGCAGCAGGATGCGTGGCTGGTTGATGAGGGCTCGGGCGATGGCGATGCGCTGGCGCTGGCCGCCGGAGAGCTGGCTCGGGCGGCGCTTGCCGACCCCGGGCAGTCGCACCAGCTCCAGCATCTCGTCCACCTTGCGGTAACGCTGTGCCTTGGCGACCCCCTTGAGCATCAGGCCATAGCCGATGTTGTCGCGCACATCCATGTTGGGAAACAGGGCATAGTCCTGAAACACGGTATTGAGGTTGCGATCGTAGGGGGGCACGGTGGAGCAGGGTTCGCCAAACAGGCGGATCTCCCCGTCGCTCGGGTACTCGAAGCCCGCGATCATCCGCAGGCAAGTAGTCTTGCCGGAACCGCTCGGCCCCAGCAGGGTAAAGAATTCCCCGGAGGGGATCTGGAAAGAGATGTCGTCGACCGCCTTCACATCGCCATAGTGGCGACTGATCCGGTCAAATTGTACGGCGTTCATGGGGCGTCCTTGTCTGTGCTGGGATGGGCCGGACTCCTGTCCGGCCCGCTTGATTATCCGCTCTCGGCAGTCGTGCAGAGGAGGCGCAGCGCCCCTGCCGTTGGCAAGGTGGCAGCGGTTCCGACCACCTTGCTCACCCCGCCTTAGCGGCCGCCCAGAATGGCGATATAGTCGGAAACCCAGCGGTAATAAGGCACGCAAGTTCCCTGGCTCTTGCACTGGGAGACCGGAGTGCGCCAGAAGCGAACCCGATCGAAGTTGTCGATACCGTTGGTTTTGCACCCGGTCGGGCCCAGCAGGGCATTGCCCTCGCAGGCGGCAGGTACCACAGGCACCGAGCCAAACCAGGCGGCGAGATCTCCCTGCAGCTTGTTGCTCAGGGAGTGCTCCAGCCACTTGTAAGCGCAGGTGAGGTTCTTGGCATCGCTGTGCACCATGCTGGTATCGGCCCAACCGGTCACTCCCTCTTTCGGCACAGTGGTGGCGATGGGCTGCTTGTCGGCGATCAGGGCGTTGGCCTGGAACGGCCAGGAGCCTGAGGCAACCACCCCTTCGTTCTTGAAGTCGTCGATTTGAACGAAAGCATCATGCCAGTAGCGTCCCACCAGCTGGCGCTGCGTGCGCAGCAGATCGAGGGAGGCCTTGTACTGCTCCTCGTTCAGCTCGTAAGGATCTTTGATGCCCAGTGCGGGCTGATGGGTCATCAGATAGAGGGCGGCATCGGCGATGTGGATCGGGCCATCAAAGGCCTGCACCCGCCCCTTGTTGGACTTGCCATCCGCCAGGGTCTGCTCCTCGAACACCACGTTCCAGGAGTCTGGTGCCTTGGGGAACACCTTGGTGTTGTACATCAGGATATTGCCGCCCCACTGGTAGGGCACGCCGTAGTGTTTGCCATCCACAGTGTGCCAGGGGGCATTTTGCAGACGGGGATCAATCTTGCTGTAGCTCGGGATGAGCGCCAGATTGAGCGCCTGCACCTTGCCACCGGCAATCAGACGCAAGCTGGCATCGCCGGAGGCGGTCACCAGATCGAAGCCCCCCTCGTTCATCAAGGCCACCATCTCGTCCGAGGTGGCCGCCGTTTTGACGTTCACCTTGCAGCCGGTCTCTTTCTCGAATCCGGTCACCCAGTCGTAGTTCTTGTCGGTCTCACCACGTTCGACGTAGCCAGCCCAGGCCACAATATTGAGCTGGCCTTCACCCTTGCCGAGCTCGGTCGGGGCAGCCTGGGTCTGGCCTGCCAGCAGCGCCGGAACAAGAGCCAGCATCAGAGGGGTCAATTTCATCATGCACTCCTTGCATTGTGTTGACTTGCATCAGGTGAGGGAACGCCGCCATGGGCGTTAACATCCTGTTAACCAGAAATGAGCTTAGGGGAGTGGCAATACGATGAATATTTCAATTTTTGGTGGCTCAGGTATCAGCTAAATCGATATCGAGTGCAGATGAATCTGATTTTTGGTGGCTACCCCGCAAAAGATGGCTAGCGAGGGAGCGCCTGACGGGCCCGCAACCGGCTCTGATCCCGCGCAATATCGATAAATTCCCGCGCCGTCCAATCCAGCCGAGAACCACGGCGCCACACCAGCCCGATATCGATGGCGGGAATGGGCTCCTTGATGGGGCGCGCCTCGACCCGCTCCTGCTCCAGCGACCAGGGGCGATAGGCAAAATCGGGCAGCAGGGCGACCCCGAGCTGGCTGGCGACCAGACTGCGCACTGCCTCCACCGACGCGGTGCGCAGCACGATGCGGGGGGAGATGCCGTAGCGGCGCAGGCCGCCACCGATGATCTGATCGAGCTGATCGGCGGTCAGCGAGATCATCGGCTCCTCCCCCAGCGCGGTGAGCGAGAGGGTCGACTCGGCGCAGAGCGGGTGGTTGGCGGCCAGCCAGAGCCGCAGCGGCGAACGGGTCAGCAATTCGGTATCAAACGCCTCTTGCCGGATGGTGCGGTTGGTCATCAGGATCCCCACATCCACCTCGCCGTTGACGATCTGGTGCTCCAGAAAAGGCTGTTCATCCTCCTTCACCTCGATCTGTACCGCCGGAAAGGCGCGGCGAAAACGGCCGAGCGCCTCTGAGAGGTAGTAACCCGCCACCAAGGTGGTCACGCCGACGGTGAGTCGCCCCTGATCCTGCTGGGCCACCGCTTTGAGTGAGTGGCTCGCCTCGGTCATGGCGCCGAGAATACGGCGGGCGTGGAGCAAAAACTGGTGGCCCTGAGTGGTGAGGGTGACGCCGCGCGGATTGCGCTCGAATAGCGGGGCACCGAGCTCGGTCTCCAGCTCGCGAATGGCGCTGGTGACCGCCGACTGGGAGATGTGCAGCTCGGCGGCGGCACGACTCACTGAGAAGCTGTCGGCCACGGCCACAAAATAACGGATCTGGCGAAAGGTAAAGTTCATCGGGCATCCTTGCCGATTGGTACGATGAGTGTGATTGGTAAGATTGACTGCCAGCTTAACCGTAAACGGGCGCCTCGCCAAAACCGGGCTCTGCTGCCAACTCAATGATCTGCCGATTAAAACCATGCCCCTGCGGCTTGGCGAGCACGACAGGGGCATGGGTCATCGCAACAAGGTGCAGACAGGGCTATCAGGATTTGTTGAGATACCCCGCCAACTGGCCGATCAGCCGCTTGCGCAGCTCGCCGAGTTTGGGTTTCTCGTCCGCACACCAGGGCAGCGGGCGGCACGCCTCTATGGTGCGCAGGCCAAGGCGAGCGGTGAGCAGCCCGGCCCCAACCCCTTGCGCCGCGCGGGCAGAGAGCTTGGCGGCAAACTCGGCGCCCAGCAAGTCCATCCCCACCTCGGTCACCAGCTCGGTGGCACCGGCGTAGAGCATGTTGCGAAACACCTGACGGATCAGACGTATGCGGCTCCAGTAGCCAAGTTCGATGGCGTAGACATCGGCGATATCCTCGATCATCCGCAGGTTGCGCCACAGCATCAGCATCATGTCGACGGTGGCGAGCGGGCTGAGCGCCACCAGCACGGCGGCCTCCCCCGACCATTTGGCCACCCGCGCCTGGGCCAGCTTGTCACGCTCGCCGAGTACCAGCTGGCTATAGAGGGTCAGCACTTCCCGATCGCTGTGGCTCTCATCGAGCTGGGCCAGCCAGGTTTGATACCCCTCGCGCCCCTTGTCGCCACTTTTGACCGCCAACCCTTCGCAAAAGGCCTGCCCCTGCCCGACTCCCTGATGAGCAAGCAGATCTTCTGCTCGCGAGCGCACATCCTGACGCCGCTTGAGGGTGCGCAGCCGCAGCCACTCGCGCCCCACCACGCTGGCAGTTCCCGCCGCCACCAACGCCGAGGCTGCCAGCCAGGCGCTCCCCCAGAGCGGGGTGGTGAGGAATTGATCGTAAAGAAAGGCGCAATACTGGCCCAAGGAGAGCAGACCAACCGCCCCCAGCCCCCACGCCAGCAGCCGATGGCGGCGGCGCGGTTTGCTGACGAGGGCGCTCTCCACCTCGGTGAACTCGTCCAGCTCGTCGAGGCGCTCGAAACTTGCTTCCTCCAGCCGCTGAGCCGGTGCGGGCGGTCGCTCGTCACTGGCCACCGTCAAGGCAGGCTCAAGGATCACCTTGCCCTGCAACGGTGGCCGCTCTTTTATCTGATCGTTCATCGCATTGTTCTCCTGTGCGCAGCCTTCGGCTCAGGTGCCAAGACCGCACACCGTTATTCGAGGTGATCCCCGAGCAGAAACTCCAGCGCTGCATCGAGCCGGATATGGGGCAGTGCCTGATGGGGGCTCATGGGCATGGGGCGAAACGCCTGAAAATCAAAGCCCTGACTGTTCCACCACTGCGCTGGCGGAATATGGGGCGGCACCTCCCCCGGGAACAGCAGCAGCGGATCACCGCTCAGGCTGGTGCCACGGATGGCGGGGAACTCGCGGCCATTGGCCACCCCCTTGCCCACTTCGGTCGCCTTGATGGCGGCGAGCGCCAAGCACTCAGTGGTGATCCCCTCAAAACGAGCCTGACCGCGACCGCTGCGTACCAGATGCTGCAGCAGGGAGACCATGGGCGCATGCTGTTCGGGGGTGACGTGATCGGCCTTGCTCGCCACAAACAGCAGCTTGTCGATACGGGGCGAGAAGAGCCGCCGCCACCAGTTGCTTTTGCCGTAGGCAAAGCTCTCCATGATGCGGGCGATGGCCTGCTGCATGTCGCCAAAGCTGGCCGCCCCGGCGTTAAGCGGCTGCAGGCAATCCACCAGCACGATCTGGCGATCAAAGCCGGCAAAGTGCTGCTCATAAAAACCCTGCACCAGATGCTGCTTGTACTGCTCGAAGCGCTGCTTGAGAGTGGCGTAAAGAGTGCCATCGGCGGGCTCGCCGACAGGCATCTCCCACACCCAGGGGACAAATTGCAGCATGGGGGCACCGGCATACTCGCCCGGCAAGACGAAGCGGCCGGGCTGAATAAGGTGCAATCCCAGCTCCTGTTTGCAAGCATGCAAGTAGGCGGTGTAACGCTCGGCTAGCTCAGCCACCGGCCGCTCTTCGAAGCGCTGATCGACCTGCCACCCGGGTGTCAGCCAGCTGGCGGCAAGTGCCTGCAGCTCTGAGCGACGAAGCTGCTCGCGCACCTGTTCGCTCCACTGCTCGTAGCTCATCTCAAGGAGCGGCAAGTCGAGCAGCCACTCTCCGGGGTAGTCCACCAGATCCACGTAGAGGGTGGAGATCTCCCCCAGATGTTTGCGCAGGGGATGACGGGTGCGATAACGGATTTCGAGGCGCACTTCGGCCACCCCGCGGGTCGGCTCGGGCCAGGCAGGTGGATCGCCAAACAGGGAGTCGAGGCCACGCTCGTAGGCAAAGGTGGGGATGTGGGCATTGAGCTGCGGCACCCGGCGGGCGCCGAGGATGCGCCCTTGACGCAGGGCATCCCACAACGGCAAACGGCCGTCGATGGCCGCGTGTTCCAGCTGGTTGACCAGCGCCGTGATAAAGGCGGTTTTGCCGCTGCGAGAGAGGCCGGTCACCGCCAGCCGGATATGGCGATCCCGCACCCGGTTCACCACGTCGTTCGCCTTGTGTTGCAGGCGAGTCAACTTCTGTTCCAGTTTGTTGAGTATCAAGGCTTGATCCGTTCTCCCTTGGTGGTTGCATCCGGCGTGCTCAGCCGTGCGAGAGGTCGACCGCTTATCCACGTCTGGATAGTTGTCGTCGATAGTGGATCATCACAGAAGATTCCACCATCGACATTGAGTGCTTTAGCAAGCACTACAGCTTGCGAAATTCCCGCTGCAGGGTGAACTCCCTGGAGGTCACCAGTTTCTCGATCCGCTGAACTCTGGGCTCCAGCGCGTCAAGTTCCTGCGCGATGCGTCCCAGCGCCTGATGCGGGGTGATCCCCGCCTGCCAGCTGCGGGCCTTCATCCGCACCTCGGCAAAGTCGGCGTCCTCTTGCGAATAGAGGGTGACCGGCTTTTTGTCGAGCAAGAACCAGGCGGCGATATAGGCGGTGAAGGTGATGAAACCGGCGAAGATAAGGCCACTGATGGCGAGCAGCCGCACGATCCAGGTCTCCACCCCGAAATACTCAGCCAAACCGGCACAGATCCCGGCTATCTTGCCACGCTGGGGATCGCGATAGAGGTTACGCCCTTCACGACTGACACTGCTCATACCTTGTTCCTCCAACCGGGTACTTCTGCATCCAGAATTGATTCCAGCGCGCCCACTCGCTCCTGCATCTTCTCGGTGCGAGCCAGCAGCCCTTGCAGCTGTTCCCGCTCGCTATCGGCAAGACCGGCGCCGATGCGCCCCTTGGCACGATAGTGCAGCACCAGCCAGATGGGGGCCACCACCACCATGAAGACCACCATGGGAACCATCAATACGCCCAGCAGATCTTCCATCTGTTACTCCCCCTGTTTGCCTTCGCTTTTGCTGTCGCCCTGCCCCAGCTTCTGGCGCATGGCTTCCAGCTCACGACTTATCTGATCGTCCACTTCCAGCTCGGCAAACTGCTGCGCCAGCGCCTTGTCGGACTGTCCCAGATCGGCGCGCGCTTCCATTTCGTCGATGCGACGCTCCATCCGCTCGAACTTGCTCACCACCGCCTGGCTCTCGCCACGGGCGACCTGGCTCTGCACATTGAGACGGCTGCTGGCCGCTTCGGTGCGAATGGCCATCGCCTTTTGACGGGCGCGGGCATCTTCCAGCTTGGCTTCGAGCTGACGGATCTCTTCACCCAGCTTCTCGATGCCGCTGTCGACCGCCTGCTGCTCGCGGTAGAGGGTCTCCGACAACTCGGTCTGTTTCTTCTTCTCGATAAGGGCCGCGCGGGCCAGATCTTCACGTCCCTTGGTCAGGGCCAGCTCGGCCTTGGCTTGCCACTCGTCAACCCGCTCCTGATGACGGGCGACCTGACGACCAATCTCTTTCTGGCTGGCGAGGAAGCGGGCCAGATTGGAACGCTCCTTGACCAACTCGTCCTCCATCTCCTGGATGATCAGGCGCACCATCTTCTGGGGATCTTCTGCCTTGTCGAGCAGGGCCGTCAGGTTGGAATTGATGATGTCGGCCAGACGGGAAAAAATACTCATGATTGCACTCCTGTTATTGGCATGGCGTTGTTTCTCCATTGACAATGGCAACTTGTGTGCCAATCTGGAACAAAATTTAACTTGTTGATTTATATGGGCTGAATAGCCGGATTGCAAGATGCCTCGCGCAAGAGATGATTAAAATCACCAACTTTTGGTAAGATTGACCAGTTTTTACAACTGACAGGGATCACTATGACCACGGCCACGGAAAGCCTGCTGGGGGAATCCAACGCATTTCTCGAGATCATTGAGCAGGCCTCACGGCTCGCCCCGCTGCGCAAACCCGTGCTGATCATCGGTGAGCGGGGGACGGGCAAGGAGCTGATCGCCCACCGCCTACATTATCTCTCGGCGCGCTGGGATCAAAGCTTTGTCACCATCAACTGCGCCACCCTGAGCGAGAGCCTGCTGGAGACCGAGCTGTTCGGTCACGAGGCGGGATCGTTTACCGGCGCCGCCAAGCGCCATCAGGGCCGCTTCGAGCGGGCCGATGGCGGCACCCTCTTCCTCGACGAGCTGGCCACCACCAGCGCCCGGGTGCAGGAGAAGTTGCTGCGGGTCATCGAGTATGGCGAGTTCGAGCGGGTGGGTGGGGCCAAGCCCCTCAAGGTGGATGTGCGGCTGGTCTGCGCCACCAACGAGGATCTCCCTGCGCTGGCCGACAAGGGGCAGTTTCGCCACGATCTGCTCGATCGGCTCGCGTTTGATGTGATCACCCTCCCCCCCTTGCGGGAGCGGCGGGAAGATATCCTGATGCTGGCGGAGCACTTCGCCCACAGCATGACCCGGGAGCTGGGCTATCCGCTGTTTGCCGGTTTCTCGCGTAAGGCAACCCAGCTGCTGCTGGATTACCACTGGCCGGGCAACGTACGGGAGCTGAAGAACGTGGTGGAGCGCAGCATCTATCGTCAGGGCAATCCCCAGCTGCCGCTCTCGACCCTGGTGCTCAACCCGTTTGATTCCCCCTGGCGACCACAGGTCACGCAACCTGCGCAAGAGGCCCGAAGCGAGGTACAATCTGCATCCCCCCTCGCCTTGCCGCTCGATCTCAAGCAGGCGGTGGCAGAGTACGAGATTAATTTACTCAAGCAAGCGATGCAGCAATCCCAGTATAATCAGCGCAAAGCCGCTCAACTGCTGGCCTTAAGCTATCACCAGTTCCGTGGCATGCTACGCAAATATCAGCTGCTGGATGGCGATAACGATGCAGAACAAGAGTGAAGGAGTGCGGTTGATGCCGACTCCAGCAACACGCCAGCCTTCGCGCTGGCACATTTGTATCAAAACGTGCGTACAAAACCCCTATAAGAACATGGTTCAACAATGAGAATGCTCACACCCTTGCTGCTGGGTCTGCTGGTGCTGGTCACCGGCTGCCAGAAGCAACCCGAGGCCTCCAAAACCGGACTCATCTATTGTGCTGAGGGATCCCCCCTCTCCTTCAATCCCCATGTTTCCAACTCCGGGGTGACACTGGATGCCAGTGCCCGTCCGCTCTACGACCGCCTGCTGGAGGTGAACCCCAACACCCTGGCGCTGGAGCCGGCGCTCGCCACCAACTGGCATGTCAGCGAGGATGGCCTCACCTATACCCTGACCCTGCGCAAGGGGGTGACGTTTCACCATACCCCCTGGTTCAAGCCCACCCGCACTTTCAATGCCGATGACGTGGTCTTCACCTATGCCCGCCAGCTTGACGAGCAGCACCCCTATCACAATGTCTCCGGCGGCGATTACCCCTACTTCTACAGCCTGGGGCAAGACCTGCTGATCAAACGGGTGAGCAAGAAGGGGCCGCAGACGGTAGTATTCGAGCTGAACCAGCCGAACGCCTCCTTCCTCGCCACCCTGGCCAGCGACTATGCGGTGATCCTCTCCGCCGAATACGCCGAGCAGATGTTGCAGGCGGGCACCCCGGCCCTGCTGGATAGCCGCCCCATCGGCACCGGGCCGTTCAGCTTCAAGGAGTATCGCCACAACGAGTTCATTCGCTATCAGCGCCATCCCGGCTATTGGGGCGGCGATGCCAAGATTGAACAGCTGGTCTACGACATCACCCCCAAATCCGCCAAACGGCTGGCCAAGCTGCTGACCGGCGAGTGCGACGTGATGAGCACCCCTTCCGCCAGCCAGCTCTCGGTGATCAAGCAAAATCCGGCGCTGAGCCTCTCGGTCCAGTCGGGGATGAACGTCGCCTTTTTGGCCCTCAATACCCGCAAGCCGCCCTTCAACAACGTCAAGGTGCGTCAGGCCATTGCCAGCGCCATCAACATCGACAACCTGTTGCAGGCGGTCTATTTCGATACCGGCCTGCCCGCCAACAGCCTGTTGCCGACCCTCTCGTGGGGGTACAACCCCAGCCTGCCCGAGCGCAAACCCGACCTGAAACGGGCGCGCCAGCTGCTCAAGGAGGCGGGACTGGAGAAAGGGTTCGAGATGCAGGTGCTGGTACAGCCAGACGCCCGCCCCTACAACCCGGATGCGGTCAAGACCGCCCAGCTGATCCGCAGCGATCTGGCCAAGGTCGGGATCAAGCTCAAGATCGTGCAACGGGAGTGGCCGGTGATCGAAGGCCGTCTCACCAAGGGGCAGTACGACAGTCTGCTCTCCGGCTGGATTGCCGATAACGCCGATCCGGACAACTTCTTCCGCCAGCTGCTGAGCTGCTCGGCAGTGGAGCGCGGCAACAACTACAGCCGCTGGTGTAGCCCGGCCTTCGATCAGTTGCTGGATGATGCGGTCACCACGCCCCAGCTCTCGTTCCGGCTGCGTAACTACTACTATGCCCAGACCCTGCTTAACGAACAGCTGCCGCTGATCCCGCTGGCGCACGCCTTGCGTACCCAGGTCAGCCGCAGCGACATCGAGGGGCTGACGCTGATGCCCTTTGGCGGCACCTCCTTCAACCAGGCTCACAGGGAGTAAGCATGCTTCTATACACCTTGCGCCGCATCAACCTGCTGCTCATCACCCTGCTGGCGCTGACCTTTGTCGCCTACCTGCTGGACTATCGGCTGATCGGCAATCAGCTCAGCTTCTGGAGCGGCTATCCCAACTTCCTGCGCCGCATTTTCGCAGGCGACCTGGGGCTCTCCAGCGTCTCCGGACTGCCGGTGCTGGACGAGATCCGCCACTACTTCCCGGCGACCCTGATCCTCTGTCTGGCGGCGTTCGCCATCTCGCTGCTGGTGGGGATTCCTCTCGGCACCCTGGCGGCCCTGTCACAGGGCAAGACGCTGGATCTCTCCATCATGACTGCCGGTCTTATCGGCTATGCGGTGCCGGTGTTCTGGCTGGCGCTGCTGGTGGTGATGCTCTTTTCGCTGGATCTCGGCTGGCTGCCGGCGTCGGGCCAGATCAGCCTGCTCTACGACGTGCCCCCCATTACCGGCATCGCGGTGATCGATGTGCTGCTCAGCAACGAGCCCTGGCGGCAAGCGGCGCTGCACGATGCCCTGCGCCACCTCATTCTCCCATCACTGGTGCTGGCGGTGGTGCCCACCACCGAGGTGATCCGCCATGTGCGCAGCTCCCTCATCGACGTGATGAAGCAGAACTACATCAAGGCGGCGGCGAGCCGGGGCCTTTCCAAGGCGCAGATCGTCTGGCGCCATGGTCTGAAGAACGCCCTGCCGCCGGTACTGCCGCTGCTGGGTCTGCAACTGGGTAGCGTGCTCACCTCCGCCATGATCACCGAGGTGGTGTTCGAGTGGCACGGGATCGGCCGCTGGCTCATCAGCAGCATCGCCCTGCAGGATTACGCCGCCATTCGCGGCGCAACCTTGGTGGTCGCCAGTTTCGTGATCCTGACCAGCGTCAGCACCGAGTTGCTGACCACCCTTATCTATCCGGCACGGCGCAAAGAGTTGTATGCCAAACAAGATTGAACGCGCTCATGGCGTGACCAGGAGCCAGGTATCCTATGCAAGATAAATCGAACATCTATCCCGAGCTCAAGATCCTCTCGCCCCTTGAGCAGACGTGGGCCTCCTACAGCCGCAATCCGTTGGCGATGGCGGGGCTCTGGTGCTTTTTGCTGTTGCTGCTCATCACGCTGGCGGGGCCGCTGGTCGTCCCCTACGGCATCGATGAACAGCACACCGACAAGCTGCTGCTCGCCCCCTCCTGGGCGGCGACCGGCAACATCGACTACTTCCTCGGCACCGATGATTTGGGGCGCGACATGCTCTCCCGGCTGGTGGTGGGGGCACGTCTCACCTTCGGCTGTGCCCTTGTCGTGGTGGTGATCGCCATGGTGGTGGGCTCCGCCATCGGCATACTCGGCGGCATGAGCAAGGGGCTGAAATCGAGCGTGCTGCACCACCTGCTCGATACCCTGCTCTCCATCCCCTCCCTGCTGATGGCCATCATCATGGTTGCCATTCTGGGGCCGGGCCTTGGCAATACCCTGATCGCCATTACCCTGGCATTGATCCCCCCCTTTATCCGGGCCACTTACAACGCGGTGCATGCCGAGATGCAGAAGGAGTACATCATTGCCAGTCGGCTCGATGGCTCGCCCCCCTTCAGGATCATGCGGCTGGCTATTTTGCCCAATATCGTCGAGACCCTGGTGGCCCAGACCACCCGCACCTTGTCTGCGGCCATTCTCGATATCTCGGCAGTCGGTTTTCTCGGCCTCGGCGCACAATCCCCTCAACCGGAGTGGGGCACCATGCTGGCCGATTCGAGTGACCTCATCTATCTCGCACCCTGGACCGTCACTTTGCCGGGCATGGCTATCCTGTTCAGCGTGCTGGCCACCAACCTGGTTGGTGAAGGCATCCGCGAAGCACTCAAAGAGGGGAATGACTGATGCCGCTGCTCGATATTCGCAATCTCACCATCGAGATCGACACACCGCAAGGCAAGGTCAAGGCGGTGGACAAGGTGAGCCTGACCCTGACCGAGGGGGAGATCCGCGGTCTGGTGGGTGAATCCGGCTCAGGTAAAAGTCTGATCGCCAAGGTGATCGTCGGCATCGAGAAGGACAACTGGACGGTACGTGCCGACCGGATGCGCTTCAACGACATGGATCTGCTGAGCATGCCTCCCAAGGAGCGCCGTCGCATCATGGGTCGCGAGATCGCCATGATCTTCCAGGACCCCATCAGCTGTCTCGACCCCTCCGAGGAGATCGGCACCCAGCTGGAAGAGGCAATCCCGACCGATTCGTTCGAGGGGCAATTCTGGCAACGCTTCCAGTGGCGCAAGAAGAAGGCCATCGCCCTGCTGCACCGGGTCGGCGTCAAGGATCACCGCAAGGTGATGCGCGCCTATCCCCATGAGCTGTCGGATGGCATGTGCCAGAAGGTGATGATCGCCATGGCCATTGCCAACCAGCCGCGTCTGCTGGTAGCCGACGAGCCCACCAGCGCCATGGAGTCCACCACCCACTCCCAGATCCTGCGACTCCTGGACAAGATGAACAAGCTGGGCAATACCACCATCCTGATCATCAGTAACGACATCGCCGCCATCGCCAACCTGACCGATACCATCAACGTGATGTACTGCGGCCAGATGGTGGAAGTGGGCACCCGGGAGCAGATCCTTGAGACCCCGCATCACCCCTATACCGATGCCCTGCTCAAATCGATCCCCGACTTTGACAAGCTGGTGCGCCACAAGTCGCGCCTCGAGACCCTGCCCGGCGTCATCCCGCCACTGCAACACCTGCCCATCGGCTGCCGTCTGGGGCCGCGCTGCCCCTACGCCCAGAAGCAGTGCGTGCAGACTCCTTTGATGAACAAGATCAAGGGCCATCAGTTCAGCTGTCACTTCCCGCTGAACATGGAGGAGCCCAAAAAATGATGACCGTTAATGCCCCCATGAAGGAGCCCCGCTTGTGATCGAGCCATCCCTGTTGCAGGTCAGAGGCCTTAGCAAAACCTACCAGAACCGTACCGGTCTGTTTCGTCGTCAGGCAGTAGAGGCGATCAAGCCCCTCTCGTTCGATCTCGAAGTGGGCCAGACCCTCGCCATCGTCGGCGAAGCTGGCTCCGGCAAGAGTACCCTCGCCCGCATTCTAGCCGGCATGATCGAACCCACCAGCGGCGACATCGCCATCGACGGCCAACTGATGGTGCATGGCGATTACCAGACTCGCTGCAAACTGCTGCGGATGATTTTTCAGGATCCCAACACCTCGCTGAACCGCAAGATCCGGGTCGGCCAGATCCTGGAAACCCCGCTGCGTCTCAACACCGAGATGACCGAGGAGGAGCGCCGTGAGAAGGTGGTGCAAACCCTGCGCATGGTGGGGATGCTGCCGGACCACGCCCTGTTCTATCCGCAGATGCTCTCCTCCGGTCAGCAACAGCGGGTGGCGCTGGCACGCGCGCTGATCCTCAACCCCAAGATAGTGGTGGCCGATGAGGCGCTCTCCACCCTGGATATCTCGGTACGCTCCCAGATCATCAATCTGCTGCTGGATATGCAGGAGACCATGGGACTGAGTTATGTGCTGGTAGCCAACGATCTGGGCATCGTCAGCCATATCAGCGACGAGGTGCTGGTAATGCACGAAGGTCGGGTGGTGGAGCGCGGCAAGACTCTCAAGGTGTTTGCCGATCCCCAGCATGAGGTGACTCGCCGTCTCATCCAGAACTACAACAACGAATACCGCAAATAGAGAGGCGCTGGCCGCTCCCTTGCCGCTGTGTTTCGCCGAGCTCACTCGGCGAGATCAAAAAAGCCCACTGCATGCAGTGGGCTTTCTGTTACCGGCGTTGCTGCTTAGGCTTGCAGCAGCAGACGGTTGATACGGGAGACGAAGCTCGCCGGATCGTTCAGCCCGCCCTGCTCGGCCAGCTGGGCCTGTTCGTGCAGCAGGGTGACCCACTCACCGAACAGAGCCTCGTCTTCAATGGTGTCGAGTTTCTTCACCAGCGCATGGTCAGGGTTGAGCTCCAGAATGTACTTCTGCTCCGGTACCGGCTGGCCGGCCGCACGCATGAGCTTGATCATCTGGGTGCTCATACCGTAGGCGTCAGTGACGATGCAAGAGGGTGAATCGGTCAGACGGTGAGTGACACGCACCTCTTTCACTGCATCGCCCAGGCTCTTCTTGACCCGCTCCACCAGACCGGCGTTAGCTTTTTCGGCCTCTTCCTGCGCCTGCTTGGAGGCTTCATCTTCCAGATCGCCGAGATCCAGTTCGCCACGGGTGACGGAGATGAGCTGCTTGCCGTCGAACTCGGTCAGGTGGCTCATCAGCCACTCGTCCACTCGCTCCCACATCAGCAGCACTTCGACACCCTTCTTGCGGAAGATCTCGAGATGCGGGCTGTTCTTGGCAGCGGCATAGGAGTCGGCGGTGATGTAGTAAATCTTCTGCTGACCTTCCTTCATGCGGCCAACGTAATCCTCGAGAGAGACTGTCTGGGCTTCGCCCTCGCCAGCGGTGCTGGCAAAGCGCAGGAGCTTCGCGATCTCTTCGCGGTTGGCGTAATCCTCGGCCGGGCCCTCTTTGAGCACGTTACCGAACTCTTTCCAGAACTTGGCGTACTTCTCGGCATCGTCTTTCGCCAGCTTGGAGAGCATGGTCAGGACGCGCTTGGAGCAAGCCTTGCGCAGGGAGGCGGTCACCTTGTTGTCCTGCAGGATTTCACGGCTAACGTTGAGCGGCAGATCGTTGGAGTCCAGCACCCCTTTGACAAAGCGCAGGTAGGTCGGCATAAACTGCTCGGCGTCGTCCATGATAAAGACGCGCTGTACGTAGAGCTTCAGACCGTGCTTCTGCTCGCGGTTATAGAGGTCAAACGGTGCGCGGGCCGGTACGTAGAGCAGGCTGGTATACTCCTGCGCCCCTTCCACCCGGTTGTGACCCCACAGAAGCGGGTCTTCAAAGTCGTGGGCGACGTGCTTGTAGAACTCCTGATACTCCTCGTCCTTGATATCTTTCGGGTTACGGGTCCACAGTGCAGTCGCGCGGTTGACCTGCTCCCACTCGCCCGGGGTGCCGACGATGGTCTCACCATCCTCTTCCCGATCCGGGGTACCCTCTTTGTACATTTCCACCGGCACGCTGATGTGGTCGGAGTATTTGCTCACCACGGAGCGCAGACGCCAGTCGTCGAGGAACTCGTCCTCTTCGGCACGCAGGTGCAGGATAACATCGGTACCGCGACCCTCTTTGGTCACGTCAGCCACGGTGAAGGAGCCTTCCCCTTCCGATTCCCACTGTACGCCCTGCTCCGGCGCGGTGCCGGCGGCGCGGGAGACCACGGTCACCTTGTCGGCCACGATAAAGGCGGAGTAGAAACCGACCCCGAACTGACCGATCAGCTGGGAATCCTTACCCTGATCGCCGGAGAGGTTTTTGAAGAATTCGGCGGTGCCGGACTTGGCGATGGTACCCAGATGCTCGATCACCTGATCACGGGTCATACCGATCCCGTTATCGGAGATGGTCAGGGTACGCTTCTCTTTGTCCACCACCAGGCGCACACGCAACTGGCCGTCGTTTTCAAACAAAGAGGCATCGGAAAGCGCCTTGAAGCGCAGCTTGTCCGCCGCATCGGATGCGTTGGAGATCAGCTCGCGCAGGAATACTTCTTTGTTGGAGTAGAGGCTGTGAGCCATCAGGCTCAGCAGTTGTTTGACTTCAGTCTGAAAGCCGTGGGTTTCGGCATGAACACTTTGGGTCATGGACCAATCCTCAGAAACATCGGGTTGAACATATGCCCAACCTAGATGGGGACGGCCAATCAAATATCAAGGGGGCGAATGTGCAATCCTGCTCATTCGCCCCCTTTTTCCATTCAACTGCCGATTTTCTGATCAAGCCGCAATGATACAGCCCTATCCCGCCCCTTATTTGAGGCGCTGACGCCCCATCAGGGAGTGGGAGAGCGTGGTGCCATCCACCAGCTCCAGCTCTCCGCCCACCGGCACACCGTGGGCGATGCGGCTCACCTCTACCCCGGCAGCACGGGCCATATCAGCGATATACCAGGCGGTAGCATCCCCCTCGATGGTGGGATTGGTGGCGAGGATCAGTTCGCTGATGTGCTCTTCCTTCAGGCGGCGCTCGAGAATATCGAGTCCCAGCTCCTCCGGGCCTATGCCGTCCAGCGGCGAGAGGTGGCCCATCAGCACGAAGTAGCGGCCGGAGAACTGGCCGGTCTGCTCGATGGCGGCCACGTCCGCCGGGCTCTCCACCACGCAGAGCAGACCGTTCTCTTCCCGCTTGGGATTGGCGCAAATATCGCAGCGATCGTTCTCGGTAAAGGTGCGGCAGTGGCTGCAGTGGCCAATCTCGGTCAGGGCGCGAGAGAGCAGTTGGGCCAACCGCAAACCGCCGCTGCGCTCACGCTCGAGCAGGGTAAAGGCCATCCGCTGGGCAGACTTAGGCCCCACCCCCGGCAATACCTGCAGGGCTTTCATCATCTCATCGAGCAGGGGACTGAACTTCATAACACTCCTTACACAGGCCTGCCCCTCGCCACCACCAGGGCCACGACGGGTCAGCAAAACAGGATAACGCCATTGGCGCAGGACTATACCCGAGCCGGCCCATGACTGCCATTTGCTTTGCTGGCCAGCGCAAAAACGCGGCGCTTATACTTGGTCAAAGACAAACGGGCGGTGTCATAAAAGATCGCCCCCCTCATCAGGACAAGGAGGTTAAATGGAGACACAACATATAAAGCCTCTGGTCCGCCGAAACGGGCTGACCCTGATCTGGGCCGGGGGGCTCATCACCAGCCTGATGCTATTACTGCTCTGGTTGCTTGTGGAAGGCCCGGTGCTCCCGGCCTATATATTGCTACTGAGTGGCATGATGATGACCTTGATAGGCTGGTTCAAGCTCAATGAACCCCCGATCAGCCTCTCCCTATGCCAGCACTCCCTCCACTATCACCACAAATATGGCGGCTGGGCACTGAAGTGGCACAACATCCAGCGTATCGATCAACCCAGAATCCATGTTGGTTGGGATCTCCAGCCCCTGCCCTATATCGGTTTCAAGATAAAACAGTATGACGAGTTTCTGACACTGATCACTCCCAGACTGGCCGTGCATCTGTTGACAGAGCAGCGCCCTGTGTTGCTGCATGCCCTGCATAATGAGCAGCTCCATGGGCAGCCAGTGCATACCAATGACCCCTTACAAGGCATCGACTGGCTGGAAGAGAGTCACTTTTGCTCCCCGCAAGGGCTGCACTACGATGGAGCATTGGCCATGCTGGCTCAACGGATGATTCGCATGCGCCACTTGCTCGGTTATGACCTGTTGATCCCGGTAGGCAGCCTGGATCGGGAACCGGATGATTTCCTCAAACTGCTGCGCCAATACAGGCAGGAGGCGATCGTCTCTCCACTACCTTCATCAGAGCCACACGCTCAATAACCCCCCTGCCAAGTGGTTGTCGCTACGTCCCAGGCACTAAACGGTGAGCTATCCAACCCGGTTGTAACACCCATTAGACGATTGCAGAGAGTGCTGATGAGAACTACCGATTCCCATAACACTAAATACTCATACCCTGAAGTAACCACCCTTCACCATGTGGTGCGGTGTTTATTTGAACAGTTAACTGCCATGGGTCATGGCAGTTAAAGAGGCTCATTTTTCGACATTGGATGCCAAAACGCTCAAGCGCTCTTGGCAACACGTTTTTATTTGTAATGGCTAACCAAAATCTAATTACCATACAAGTAACCCGAATTGCCGACGCACCTCCTACAGCGAATCATCACTTTTATTTAAGCCTTATTTTTTATACACTTAAATACATGTCGGGAGATTATTGGATGGCTTTTCCCTCAGATAACGAAGGATGTCGAGCCGAGTAAAACCAATCAGGAAGCAGAACACGTGTCCTCGAGAAGCAAACAAACCGTCAAGCTTGATGATGTCGCGGCCCTGGCCAAGGTGTCCCCCTCGACAGTCTCACTTTATGTACGTCATCCAGACAAGGTAAAAGCCAATACCGGCCATAAAATTCAGCGTGCCATTGATGAATTGGGTTATGTGCACAACAAAATTGCCAGTCAGTTTACTGCCGGGCGAAGCTCGGCAATGGCAATTATCGTTCCTTCCATTTCCAATATTACCTTTAGTACCTTTGTCCAGCAGATTGAACATATCGTGAGTGATGCAGGTTTTCAGCTCTATATCGCATCTCATGATCACTCAATGGAAAAAGAGGAGCAGCAGATCCGCTCCATTTTACAATGGTCTCCTGCCGCCATAACCCTCACTGGCGCGAAGCACAGTGATACTACGATTCGTATGCTGGAGCACAGTGCGGTGCCTGTGGTTCAAGCATGGCAAATCGGTGAAGCCAGTCCGTTTGTCGCGCAGGTCGGTATAGATCATTTTCAGGTGGGTTACGATGCCGCATCTTACCTGATACGCTCCGGCTGCCATAAAATTGCCTATTTCACGACCCGTTTTAACGATGACGTGCGTGCGCAGAGCCGCTACAGCGGCTTTTGCCAGGCACTTGAGACGGCGGGTATGGATCCCTTGTTGGTCGAAATCCCTTACAGCGACAATATTTACCCCGCCGCACGCGAACTACTCATCAAGACACTGCTCAAAGAGCGCAAACTCGACGGCATTTTTGCATCAAACGATACCATTGGTACTGCATTGCTGATGGAGGCGATTGCACGCAATATCCCGGTACCAGAGCAACTCTCTATCATCGGGTTTGGCGATTTTCCAGGCAGCGGTTATCTGGCCCCCGTGACCTTGTCCAGTATCAATATCAATATTCACTCTGTTGCCAGCCAGGCTGCATCCATGATGTTACGGATGGCTCGCGATCCCGATTATAGAGGCGAGATCATTGATGCCGGATTTGACTTGATCCCCAGACAGAGTACCCGGTTTGTTTTGTGACCAAGCCAATATAGTCACACCATGATCCATCACAAAACCATGGCCTTGATAAATAGCCCATGAAGATAAATGCCCCCCATGTATCTACCAGAACACTATCCATTGCGTCAGATATTTTTAAGCAGGGCACCAGTTACTGCCAGCGCTACAAGGTTTTGGTTAAGTAATATCGCTGATGAAACACCGGGCACTTTTCCAACGTCATGACGACTGAATACCCCCGCGCTTGGTAAAAAGGCTTTGCTTGAAAACTAAAAGTATCGAGCTGTGAAAAACGGCAGCCGCGCTCGCGGGCAGCCTGCTCCATCGCTGCCAATAACCGGCCTCCTACACCGCGCCCCCGCAGACTGCTGGCCACCCACAGATACTCGATATAGAGCCAGTTGCCGTAGGTATGGCCGCTGCATCCTCCGGCACGACGCATCTGCTCATCCTGATAGAAGATGGCAAGTGGGCGACGTATCTGTTCACCGACAAACTCACGATTGGTTGTGATCAGATTGTCTCGTAAAAAATCGATGTCGTCCTGGCTGGGGTTTTGCACAACGTCAAGAGTGTCAATCATGCTGCTCTGCTCCTCTGGTGAAACATAATGGCCGTGAACATTGTCACGGCCATGGGTTATCCGGGTCGCATCCTCTATGGCGAACGCCGGTGCGATTTACGCCAGATCCTTTAGCTCGGCAAACAGCGAAGCCCAGGGACTTTTGGCACGATAGAACACTGGGGGCTGGCCAATCGGTGCAGGCAGAGTGACCCGCTGGCCCCCTGTAAAGCGCTGGCCGCTCCAGATATGAGTCCACTGCTCACCTGCAGGCAGGTAAGTTGTCCACTCACGCACATCCCCTTGGTGAACCGGTGCCACCAGCAACTCTGACCCATAGAGGTATTGATCCTGTATGACGTAGACCTCGGGATCATGTTCAAAATGCAGCATCATGGCACGTTGAACCGGATACCCTTTCTCAGCCGCTTCATCCACCAGGCTACGCAAGTAAGGAGTCAGGTGGCAATAAACTCGGGTCATCCGGGCAAAATGCGCCAACGTGCTGCCATCCTGGTCAAACTGGAAGTTCTCATCAGGGCGGTTACCTTCGTGGGTACGCATGACTGGGGTAAAGGCAGCCATTTCAACCCAGCGGTCAAACAGCTCCTTGGTTCGACGGTTGCCAAACAGTGAGGTGTAGCCACCGATATCCGAGTGGTGATAAGCGTTCCCCAACATACCGGAGGAGAGCGCCCCCGAGATCACCGTGACCAGACCGTCGTGACGGCTGAAATCGACACATTGATCGCCTGCCCACAGTAGCGGGCAGTATTGCTGCACCCCGGTGTAACCGGCTCGCATAAAGAACAGGGCATCACCGGTTTGGCCGTTCATAGCGATCGCGTCAGCGTTGCACTGGGCCCACAGAGTCGGCCAGGCATTGTGCATCAGCTTGGCATCGACACCGTTGTGCAGGTAGATGTTATCGGTCGGCAGGTACTCGCCAAAGTCAGCCATCCACCCCTTGATCCCCATGTCCAGCATGTTTTTACGCAGCACGGTATCACGGAACCAGGCCATGGCGTCTGGATTGGTAAAGTCGATACAGCCGCAATAGAATTCGCCAAAGTCGACCAGCGCAACCTGACCATCCTTGTCCAGCGCCATATAGCCGAGCTCTTTGGCGATCGGAAACAGCTTGCCATCTTCACACAGGTAGGGGTTGACGTAGGCCATGAACTCGATGCCCTGGTCATTGAGCGCCTTGATCCTGGCGGGCAGATTGGGGTAGCGATCCTGATGGTGCTGCCAATCCCAGTCCCAGAACAGGCGCTTGCCAAACGAGGTGACCCGCAAGCCGCACCAGTCTTCACTCCACAAACCCGAAACCTTGATACCATGGTCAAGGGCGTTTTCCAGACGACTGAAGGTATTGACCTCTCCCCCCTTCAGACCAAGGATCGCCCCCTTGTAAACCCACTCAGGCAACCTGGGCTGGCGGCCAAACCGGGCGGACAGTTTTTCGATAATGCCCAGATAGCTCTCTGCGGTGCGCAACTCGATGGCCTGCGGGATCGCCCACACTTGCAGCTCATGAAACCCTTCGTGACGAAAATCGAAATCGGCATAAGCGGTGGTGTCGATATGGCAGCTGTATTTACGAGAGGAGACAAACGTGGGTTGCGGATAGTTGGTGTGGTAGTAATCCCCACCGGCTTTGCCCATCACATCGGCTTTCCATTTGATCTCGCTGTGGGGATGGCGACCAACACCGGGCTCTGAGGTCCACAACGGAAAGTGACGGCCACGCAAATCAAAATAGGACATCTGCTCGCCACAACCCCAGACATGCTCTTTACGTTCGGCCGGCAATCTGACCCAAAAGCGGTTATATGCCTCGTTCAGTATGGTCGGATAAAGCATCACATCATCGCCATCACACACCACAGCCACCTGTAACAAAGCCGGGGTCAAGGCATTCGGGGCAAAAACAAACAGGTTGTTGTCAACCTGTTCGATATGAGTCAATGCGACGCGAGACTCGATATAGTCTTCGATATCAAAATTGCCGCGATAAATTTCCATTTTTTCCCGGCCCTTGCCTATATAAAACGCTGGGACATCCGCTTGATGAGAAAATAACAACTGCTGCTGGTGCTGAATCGTTAACGCCTGTGACGAAAATTCGAGTTGCATTGCATAAGCTCCTGTTTAGTCGGGCCATCCCCGCTTGCTCGCAAACACAATAATAGCGCTACGATTTCATTTCAATCACGTAAAACCCAAACAGCGATCTCGATCACCAATCAACATCCGCCACATGAAAACGCTTGGCCCATTTGTAAACACCATTTTTAAGAGAATCCTTAACCACCAGCGCAATCTCTCGATCTGGATCCCACTTTTCAACAATCACCCTTGCGCCAACAATCGCATCGCTACGATTATTGGCAGGCCGGATGGGTTCCACACTATGGAGAATAAAATGGTTGTTCAGGCGCATATCGAAAGCAGACTGCCTTTTAGGGAAAAACTTGCCTATGGCGTCGGCGATTTTGGTTACAACTTTGTATTGAATATCACCACCCTCTATCTGCTTAAATTTCTGACCGATGTAGCAGGTATCAATGCGGCGTGGGCAGGCGTCATCTTTTTGGTGGCGAAAGTGTTCACCGGCTTCACCGACCTGGGCACCGGCATTTTCCTCGACACCCGCAAGAGCTTCGGACCTCGCGGCAAGTTTCGTCCGATGCTGCTCTGGACCATAGTGCCGCTGTTTATCTGCAACATGTTGCTGTTTTGCAATTTTGAGCTCGACAGCGAGACCAAGACCACCCTGTTCATTGTCTGCTTCATGGCCTTTGGCCTGTTTTTTAGCCTGGGCAATGCCAGCTATGGCGCCATGGTGCCCTCTATGACCAAAAACGTTCAGGATCGCGCAGAGCTGGCAGCCTGGCGTCAGGGCGGAGCCAACACTGGCTTGTTGCTGGCCACCGTCGGTTTCATGCCCATCGCCATGTTGTTTGAATCCCAGGAGACCGGCTACATGGTGGCAGCCCTGGCCTACACCTCGGTCGGCTTGGCGGCGGTGCTCTTTTGCTACCTCAACGTCAAAGAACACCACACCATCATAGGTAATGACCCTGACCAGATAGTCGAGAAGCCCACCATCAAGGAGGGGCTCAAGGCGGTACTCAAGAACAACCAGTTGCTGGTGCTGGCAGTAGCCAACCTGCTGACCCTCTCCGCATTCAACGTCAAACTCACCGTGCAGGTCTTCTACGCCCAGTACATTCTGGGTGATGTCTCCATGGTCTCTTACATGAGCTTTGTCAGCATGGGGTGCATCTACCTCGGGGTGTTGTCTGTGCCTGCGCTGGTACGCCGCTTTGGCAAAAAACCTGTCTATCTGGCCGGATTGTGCCTGTGGATCTCCGGCGACATTGCCAACTACCTGTTCGGTGGCACCGTCATGAGTTACGTGCTGTTCACCTCGCTGGCGTTCTTTGGCACCTCTTTCGTCAACAGCCTTAACTGGGCGTTTGTCTCAGATACCGTTGAGTACGGTGAGTGGAAAACCGGTACCCGTACCGAAGGCTTGGTCTACTGCGGCATGACCTTCTTTAGAAAGTGTTCGCAAGCTATCGCAGGGTTCGTCCCCGGGTTTGCTCTGGCACTGGTTGGCTACATGCCCAATGTGGAGCAAACCGATGCCGCCAAAGCCGGGATCACCGGACTGATTTTCATCTACCCGGCAAGCCTGGCCATCGTAACGGCACTGGTGATGGCCCTCTTCTACACCCTCAACGAGCAGCGCTATCAAGAGATCATCGCCAGCCTTGGTGCCCGCCGTGTGGCGACCACCCAAAGCTGACTCTCATGCAACTGGCAGCGGCGTGCTGGCCACGCTGTTGCTCTCTTCAAGGATGTGATCCCATGACATATCGCAATGTGGCAAGTGACCGTCTGGCATGGCAGGAAAAGATGGCCTACGGAGTGGGGGATCTCGGCTATAACTTCCTGCTCAACTGCACAACGCTCTATTTGCTGATCTTCCTGACCGATGTGGCAGCCATTCCGGCAGCATGGGCCGGAGCAATCTTTCTGGTTTCGAAGTTCTTTACCGCCTGCACCGATCTGGTGACCGGCAGCGTGCTGGATAATCGTTCCGAGCTCGGCCCCAGAGGTAAATTTCGCCCCTTCCTGCTCTGGACCATAGTGCCACTGGCTCTTATCAACACCGCCCTGTTTACCAGCGTTGAGCTCCCGGTCATCGCTAAAACAGTGCTGTTTACCCTGCTGTTCATGATGTTTGGTGCCTTTTACAGTTTTGGCAATGCCTCCTATGGCGCCATGGTCCCGGCCCTCACCAAGCGACTCCAGGACCGAGCCGAGCTCGCCGCCTGGCGCCAGGGGGGAGCCAATACCGGATTACTGCTCTGCTCGGTGGGGTTCATGCCGCTGGTATTGCTGTTTGACAAACCACAGGTCGGCTATAGCGTTGCGGTACTGATTTATTCGGTCATGGGGGCTGCAGCAGTACTCTTTTGCTACAGCAGAGTTCGTGAACGCCATGTGCTGCCATCGGTTGTCAACGAATCGGGGTTTTCGGCAGTACAAACCAACGCACGGGCCGTGCTGGCAAACCGTCCGCTGGGCATCCTGGCGCTGGCCAATCTGCTGACGCTGGCAGCGTTCAACACCAAGCTGATTGTTCAGGTTTTTTACGCCCAATATGTGATTGGCGACGTATCGATGATCGCCTACATGAGCTTCATCAGCATAGGGTGTATCTACCTGGGTGTATTGCTGGTCCCCTTTGCCGTGCACCGTTTTGGCAAACTGCCTGTCTATCTGGCCGGCATTGGCGTGTGGATATGCGGTGACCTGCTCAACTACCTCTACAGCGAGAGTGCTCTCGATTACATCCTCTTCACCTCCCTGGCCCTGTGGGGATCCGCTTTCGTCAACAGTCTCAACTGGGCGTTCATCTCTGACACCGTCGAGTATGGGGAATGGAAAACCGGCATCCGCACAGAAGGGCTGGTCTACTGCAGTCTGACCTTCTGCCGCAAATGTTCGGCCGCGCTTGCGGGCCTCATCCCCGGGCTGGTGCTGGCATGGTCAGACTATGTTCCCAACGCGACGCAAAGCACCGAGACCCAAAGCAGCATCGCCAATCTGATGTTTCTCTACCCGATCTGTGCCCTGATTTGCGCTGCTGCCTTGATGTTGCTGTTCTACCCGCTCACTGATGCTCGCTATCAACAGATCGTCCGGGAGCTGGCACAACGCCATGCCCTTGCTTCTCCCCGGAAACCCCATCACCGAATGAGTGAACAATCTACTCCATCGCCTGCCCCCCCCCCTCTTCGTGCGGGTCAGAATGGCTGAATTTAACATGCTGTTTTTATTGAATTAATCCTTAACAAAATCAGACAAAGAGAGCGCTATTCCTATGTCATTCAACAGTGAAAACCTGGCCAAGCTCGATATCTCGGCGCTGCGTAGCCAACGCTGGTATGCCCCCGACACCATCCGAGCCTTCGCCCATCGTCAACGCAGTCAGCAAAGTGGCTTGAACCGCGACGAATTCATGGGCAAGCCAGTGATCGGGATCATCAATACCTGGAGTGAAATGAGCCCCTGCCATAGCCACCTGCGTGAGCGCGCCGAGGCCGTCAAGCGAGCCGTCTGGGCCGCGGGAGGCTACCCCGTTGAATTGCCCGCGCTGTCGGTCGGGGAAGTATTGGTCAAGCCGACCACCATGCTCTATCGCAACTTTCTTGCGATGGAGGCAGAAGAGCTGCTGCGCCAGCATCCGATCGATGGGGCTGTGCTGCTCGGCGGTTGCGACAAATCCACGCCAGCCCTGCTGATGGGTGCCATTTCGATGGACTTGCCGGTGATCTTCTGCCCCGCCGGCCCCATGTCGAGCGGCAAATGGCGCGGCCATGTCACCGGTGCCGGTACCCATACCAAGAAGTTCTGGGACCAATTGCGCTTGGGGGCCATTACCCAGCATGACTGGATCGAGCTGGAGGGGGCGATGACTCGCTCCATCGGCACCTGCAATACCATGGGTACAGCATCCACCATGACCTCCATCGCCGATGCCATGGGCTTTATGTTGCCGGGGGCCAGCTCCATCCCCGCCGCTGACTCGCGACACGTCCAGATGGCAGCCCAATGCGGCCAAATCATCGTCGACATGGTGTGGCATGATCACAAACCTTCCCGCTGGCTGACCCGAGCCAACTTCCTCAATGGCGTAGTGGCCTACATGGCGCTCGGCGGCTCCACCAATGCCGCGATCCACATGATTGCGATGGCCAACCGGGCGGGCATCAACCTCACTCTGGAAGACATGGAGTCGGTGGCACGGGAAGTCCCTGTGCTGGCCAATCTGTTTCCCTCTGGTGATCAGTTGATGGAGGAGTTCTTCTTCGCCGGCGGTCTGATGGCCCAGCTGAAAAAGGTGGAGTCATTCCTCCACCTCGATGCGATCGGGGTCACCAATCGTCCCGTTGCACAGTGGATTGCCAACGCGACCTGTTATGACGACAACGTGATCCGCTCGCTAGATAACCCTGTGGTACCGCTCTCCCGTGGATGTGCATTGACAGTATTGCGCGGCAATCTGTGTCCCAACGGGGCTGTGATGAAATCATCTGCCGCCAAACCCGAACTGCGCCACCACAAGGGCCCTGCCATCGTCTTCGACAGCCATCAAGAGCTCTCGGATCGCATCGATGACCCCGCCCTGGAGGTAACCAAGGAATCAGTGATTATCCTGCGCAATGCCGGCCCGGTCGGCGCGCCGGGCATGCCGGAGTGGGGCAACCTGCCGATCCCGAAAAAGCTGCTGCAACAAGGCGTCACCGACATGGTGCGGATTAGTGATGCCCGCATGTCCGGTACTCACTATGGCACCTGTATCCTGCACGTTGCCCCTGAAGCGGCCATTGGTGGCCCACTGGCACTGGTACGTACCGGTGACCTCATCGAGCTCGATATCGCCAATGGCCGCCTCAACATGCTGGTCAGTGATGAAGAGCTGGCCGAGCGCCGCCGCACGCTCAAACCGGTACACAAAGTTTATGAACGCTCTTATGCCGCACTCTATCAACAACATGTGACCCAGGCCGATCAGGGCTGTGACTTCGATTTCCTCCAGGCTGGCAGCAAAGTGCCCGAGCCCCCGATTTTCTAAAGGAGCAAACAATGAATCCGTTCAAACTTGCGATTACTCAAGGTCCACGCCCACTGGGCACCTGGATGATGACTGGCAGCGATACGGTGGCGGAAGCCATGGCGACTGTCGGTTTCGATTTCTTGGTGCTGGACCAGGAACATGTGCCGGTCGATAGCCTGGATGCGATCCGTATCGATCGCGCCATTCGTGCCAGCAACCCGGCCACCACCCCACTCTACCGCCTGGCCTGGAACGACACTGTGTTGATCAAACGGGCGCTTGATGGCGGTGCAACGTCGCTGATGGTGCCGTTTGTCAACAGTGCAGCAGAAGCCCGCAAAGCGGTAGAGGCGGCCTACTACCCTCCCCTAGGCAAACGCGGCTTTGCCGCGGTGCATCGTGCGTCCGGTTACGGTGCCGAACCCGAATTCGTGCGTAAAGCCCGGGAAGAGCTCTGCCTTATCCTGCAAATTGAGACCCCTGACGCCATTGATGCCATGGAAGAGATGGCCATTGAAGGAGTGACCGGCTTCTTTATCGGCCCCGGCGATATGAGCGCAGCCATGGGCCATATTGGCAATCCCTCTCACCCCGAGGTGCAAGCCAAGATCCGTGAAGGGCTGGAGAAGTGCCAGCGCTTGGGATTGCCTTGCGGGATCGTCGGTGGCAACCCCGAGCTGGTGAACAAATATCAAGAGATGGGTTTTAGCTTTGTGGCGCTCGGCTCCGACATGAGTTACCTGCTGGCTCGCGCCCGTGAACAGCTCGCCGCGATCCGGGGGGAACGTCTGAGCATATCCGGTGGCGAGGTTTACTGATGAAGAGGCTTCACCGCCAAAGCGGCCCGCTTGATCTGGAGCTCATCCCCGAGCTTGGTGGCGCTATCGGCAAACTGACCTGGCATGGCAGGGAGATCTTGCGCTCCCTGCCCGATGGTCAGAACGTCACAGTCAACCAGGGGGGCTGTTTTCCCCTGGTACCTTACTCCAACCGTATTGCTCATGGACGGTTTCACTTCGCCGGATATGATTACGCCCTGCTGCGTAACTTTGGCGATCATCCCCACTCAATTCATGGCAACGGCTGGCAGCAGCCATGGCAAGAAGGGGATGCAGATGATGACTCTGTCGTGCTGACCCTGCACCATGACGCACAGGGAGCATCCGCGGCGCAATGGCCCTGGCCTTATCGGGCAACTCAGCGCTTCACCCTGCAAGAGAATGCGCTGCATATCATACTCACTTACCACAATCTGGCCGATCACGCTGTCCCGGCTGGGCTGGGCTTTCACCCCTATTTTCCCCGTGCGGCGCACGCCGAGATCCAGTTCGACGCAGGCGGTGTGGTACTCAACGACCACAAGTCCCTGCCCACTGGTCTCGCGCCACTACCGACCCAATGGAACTATCGCACTTGGCGCAAACCTGAACCCGCCAGTGTCGATAACTGCTTCCATCACTGGAGTGGCTGTGCACGGGTGCGCTGGCCAGATGAGAAGCTGATGGTGACCCTGAGCTCACCCGATGCGCCTCACGCCATCCTGTTTCTGCCGCCCGCCGATCGTGACTTCATCGCCATCGAGCCGGTTTCTCATATCAATGATGCCATCAACAACGGTGGCTTTGGTGACCCTGCGCTGGCCATGGCCACTGTGCCAGCCAATGGGCAGTTGCAGATCTCCATGCTGCTTGAGGTTTCTCACTATGCCTAATCCTGCTCTGCTACTTGCCGACTACCGCGGCCATCTGCCCGAGTGCCCGACCTGGAGCACTGATGAACAGGCGCTCTACTGGACCGATATTCTCGAGCGTTGCCTGCACCGCTATCACCCCGAAAGCGGCGCCATGACGACAATCCCCTTCCCCGAAGAAGTGGGCTGTTTTGCCCTGCGCGAACAGGGTGGCTTTATCGCAGCGATGCGCACCGGGATCTATCTGTGTGATCAACACGGGCAAATTGAGCGTAAAGTCGCCGATAACCCCAATAACCCAGCGCTGGCCCGTTTTAATGATGGCGGTACCGATCAGGCGGGTCGTTTCTATGCGGGCACTTACTGGAGCCCACGAGATTACAACGGCGCCCTGCTATGCCGGGTTGATGCCGAGCTGCAGATGTCGGTGATCCAGTGCGACATTCTGGGAGCCAATGGCTTGGCATTCAGCCCAGACATGCGCTGGATGTACACCACTGATACCCCCAACCGCCGCCTTTATCGCACTCCGTTGGCCCGCGACGGTTCACTCGGTCAACGGCAACTGCTGCGCGAGTTTGCAGCCCGCGCCGACGAAGGGCGCCCGGATGGGGCTGCAATCGATGTCGAAGGATGCTACTGGAGCGCCCTGTTTGATGGCCATCGTATCGCCCGCTTCTCTGCAGAGGGGGTATTGCTGGCCGAATATCCCTTGCCGGTACGTTGCCCCACCATGGTCTGTTTTGGTGGTGAAGACATGAAGACCCTCTTCATCACCACCACTCGCGAAAATATGGACGCCGCCGAACTGGCAGCACGTCCGCTCTCAGGTGCGCTGTTCAGCATGCGTGTTGACATCGCCGGTCTTGCTAAACCCACATTTAAGGAAAACAACGGATGAAAACTATCGGCTTTATCGGTCTTGGTCTGATGGGCGAAGCGATGTCAAAGAACATCGTCAAAAAATTTGATGGCAATGTGTTGGTATTCGATATCAATCAGGAGGCTGTCGCCCGGGTGGTCGATGCAGGCGCCATCGCCTCCCCTTCCATTGCCAGGTTGGCAGCCGATGCGGATGTGATCATCTCCATGGTACCGCGCTCCGAACACGTCAAAGCGGTCTATACCGAACTGCTGCCACACCTTGGCCCCGGCAAGATCACCATCGACATGTCCACCATTGACCCGGCAGTGTCAATCGCCTTATCCCGCCAGGTAGCAGAAACCGGTGCCGTGATGCTCGATGCGCCCGTGGTCAAATCGGTCCCTGCCGCCGTGGCTGCCGAGCTCGGGATCTACATAGGTGGCGACCTGTCCGCCTACAAAAAGGTCAAGCCATTGCTAGCCATGATGGGCAGCAACCAGATCCACCTGGGGGGCAACGGCCGTGGTTTGATCATGAAGGTGCTGCACAACACCTTGGTCGCCCAAATTCAGAACAGTGTCAACGAAATGCTGGCCACCGCCGATCATTTCGGCATCGATAAAGAGAGCTTCAACACCGCCGTCTCTTACGGTGGCGGCAGCAACTTCTATCTGACCAGCAAGATAGGTGCCCTGATCGCCGAGAACTACAACACTGTCTTCTCGCTGGAGAACATGGCCAAAGATATCGGCATTATGAAGAACCTCATGGGAGAAGAAGCGCTGACCCTGCCCGGAGTCGAATTGGTGAATAACATTTACCAGCAAGGCCTGAATAACGGTTTGGGCCGTGAGGATTTCTGTGCCACTTATAAGTTGGTAAAGCAAAACATTCAATAGCTGGCTGATAAAAACCATCGCATGAGGTAATTAATTTACCTCATGCCAATCGCTGTACGATTTAATATCAACTTACCATTGGCGAGTCAATCACTATGCGTATCCACCCCAAAATATGCTTAATCCCTCTTATATGCTGCAACGCAGCTTTCGCGGGCGGTTATTTTGAAAGCCGTGAGGCATTTAACTTTGCTACCGACCAAAATGAGTTATTGTTGCGACTCGGCTATAACTGGGAATCTGGTGCGGGTATTATGGCCAGCAATGCGTATAATACCGATAAACTAGACAAGCTAAAGCACAGTTATAACGAAATTGAAGGGTGGTATCCGCTATTAAATTTAACCACCAAACTCTCGGTCAATGCCGGTGGTTTGGTTAACTCCTCTAGCTCTGGCTCTGGTGGCTCTGCGTATCTGGATGGAAAGTACAACTTTACCGATAACTTTTCCGTTATTGCACGATACCGTTACAATCATCAAAATTATCTAACTACGGATCTTGATGGTTATGGCGATAATAACGATACCAATGAATACGCACTGTATATTGTCAATAAAATAACACCAGCTTTGACCCATACTTTTGAATCGCACTATTTTTCTCGCGTCAATAATTTCAACAGTGCTAATGGGAAAGATCATCACTGGGAGCTAACCAGTCAAACCCGCTATCGAATCAATCCACAATGGATGCCTTATCTGGAATTACAGTGGTACGATAGAAATATTGCCTATGATGCAGAGGCATACCGGATCCGTATTGGTGTTAAATACTTTTTCTAATGTTGCCAGATGAATTCAATCTATGACTCACGGAGAGCAGTTATGAACTATTCCCAGCAAGTACAATATCACTCTATTGCCGGCAAGGTCGCCGTTATCACAGGTGGCGCCAGTGGCATTGGCGAAGAGTTGGTGCGCGCCTTTGTCAGCCAAGGTGCCAAAGTCGCCTTCCTCGATTTTGATAAATCTGCAGGCGAAGCACTCGCGCATGAGCTCGACTGCCTGTTTCTGTTTTGCGATGTCACCGACCTGACTCTGCTCAAAGCGTGTTTTACGACCATTGAACAACAGCTGGGCAGTGTCGATATCCTGATCAACAACGCGGGCAGCGATGATCACCATAAAATTGAGGATCTGACCGAGGAGTATTTCGAAAACCGCATCAATATCAATCTGCGTCACCAGTTGTTTGCGATCCAAGCCGTGTTGCCAGGCATGGAGCAAAAAGGGAGCGGCAGCATCATCAATATGGGATCCATCAACTGGATGCGGGGCCGCCCCGGGAGAGTCTGCTACTCCCTGTCAAAAGCCGCTATCCATGGTTTTACCCGTACCCTGGCGCAGGAGTTGGGCGCAAGAGGCATTCGGGTTAACAGCCTGGTCCCAGGCGCAATCCGTACCCCCAAACAGGATGCGATGTGGGCGCAACTCGACCCTGCCGCGGTGAACCAGTTTGTCGAACTGCAAGCACTCAAATTCCGTCTCGATGGCTCACATTGTGCTCGCATGGCCCTCTTCCTGGGTTCTGACGAATCCAATGGCTGTACCGGCCAAGATTTCATTGTTGATGCGGGGCTTACTCTGAACTAAGGCTCTGTCCCAAGGCTGTCTGCTTGAAATGATGAGGTTTGAGCAATATCTGGCTGGCATGGCATTCAACCATGCCGGGCAATCCAGAAGAGGCAAATGCTGCAGATATTGCTTGTTTTTATAGATACGCGCTTGGCTAGATGGGACAGGTCTCGATGCAAATGGGGAAAACGCCATTAATCCGAGCAAGAGTGGTCTCCATGACCCTCTCTTACATCTGAGGGTACCGGAAGAAGATCCCACCATCTTCAGAATGATGCGATCAACTGATATGCAAACCACCAACAGTTGAGATAGTCGGGGCGCATAATAAATCATGCATAAAGAAAAACCCCTGCTCTAAAGCAGGGGTTTACTGTTTGGCGGTGAGGGAGGGATTCGAACCCTCGATACGTTGCCGTATACACACTTTCCAGGCGTGCTCCTTCAGCCACTCGGACACCTCACCAAATTTTTGCTCACTGTTTTATGTGCTTGAGCTGCACATTCGCTGGCGGACCATGCCGCGGCGACGGGGCGTAATGTAAGGGATACGATGGCTTTTGGTCAATGCAATTTTTTACTTTTTGCGTTCGTTTGCTCAATATCCGAACCAAGTGACCAAAAATATGCCGTTTCGTATCCCTTTCAATCAATTTACTGCCGCTTCGTGCAAATGTTCACCTTTGAGCGCCTCTTCCAGCGAACCGTAGAATTCCAGCTTGCCGGGCTGCGGCCGCACCTTGGCACGGGCCAGGGTCTTGAGCGGTTGGAACTGCAACTCGGCCACCCGCAACTCGACCCCGGCTTTGGCCATCTGCTTGCCAAAGTGGAGGAAGGCAGACAGGCCGCCCGCATCGAGGATGGAAACCGCCTCCATCTGCAACACCAGCACCTGGTGCCCTTTCACTTGCGCTTCCAGCTCGGCAAAGACCCGTTCGGCCGCGGCAAAGAAGAGCGGGCCGTTGATCTTGTAGAGCAGGCCGTTGTCCGGCACCTCGTGGGCATAGCGCTTGTGCTCGGCCAAATCGTGCAGTTTGGTCATCTTGGCGATTTCACGCATAAAGAGCAGGGAGGCCAGGATCACCCCGAAGGTGATGGCGATGACCATGTCGAAAATGACGGTGAGTGACAGGCAGACCAGCAGCACCAGCACATCGGATTTGGGCGCGCGACGGATCAGCTCCACCACCTTGTGCGCTTCACTCATGTTCCAGGCCACGATGAGCAGCAAGGCAGCCATGGCCGAGAGCGGCAACCAGGAGAGCCAGGGGGCCAGCACCAGAATGGCGGCCAGCACCACCAGCGCATGGACGATCCCCGAGATGGGGGACGTAGCACCGGCACGCACGTTGGCGGCAGAGCGAGCGATAGCGGCGGTAGCGGTAATGCCGCCAAAGAAGGGGGCGAAGATGTTGCCAAGCCCCTGCCCCACCAGCTCGGCGTTGGAGCTGTGTTTGCGACCGGTCATGCCATCGAGCACCACGGCGCAGAGCAGCGACTCGATCGCCCCCAGCATTGCCATGGAGAAGGCGGCAGGCAGCAGCCGCTCAACAGCCGCCAGGTTCCATTCAACTGGCAAACCATCCGGTCCGGGCAAGGCCCAGGGCATCACCAGGGTCGGCGCGATGGGCGGGATCCCCATCCCTTGAGTGCCATCGGCCAGGGTATAGCTGAACTTGCTGCCGATGGTGGCCACATCCACCCCAAAGTAATGGAGGCCAAAACCCAGACCTACCCCGACCAGCACTGCGGGCAGGTGGCCAGGCACCGGCAGACGCAGGCGCGGCCAGAGCAGCAGCACGGCCAGCGTTGCGACCCCCACCAGGGTATCGCCCCACTGCCAGCTTGGCAGGGCGGCGGCCAGCGCTTCGACCTTGCCCAGATAGGTTTCCGGCATCTCGGGCACGCTTAGGCCAAAGAAGTCCTTGATCTGCAAGGTGGCGATCACGATGGCGATACCACCGGTAAAGCCCAGCGTCACTGACGGGGGAATGTACTCGATAAGGCGGCCAAGACGGGCCATCCCCATCGCCACCAGAAAGAGGCCGGAGATGAGCGTCGCCATCAACAGACCACCGACCCCGAACTGCTGGGCGACAGGATAGAGGATCACCACAAAGGCAGCGGTCGGGCCGGAGATGGAGTAGCGGGAGCCACCGGTCACGGCGATCACGATTCCGGCAATGATGGCGGTATAGAGACCGTGTTGCGGCGGCACACCGCTGGCAATGGCCAGTGCCATGGCGAGCGGGATGGCGATGATGCCCACCGTCACACCGGCGATAAGATCACGGCCGAAGCGGGCCATGCTATAGGGTTCATCAATACAGGACTGGCGTAAGGCTATGGCGAGCTTCACGCTATTTAAAGAGGCTTGCTTGTGCATGTATATCGTAATACCAGAAGAGGGAGATAAAGGCCGGAGAGATCCGGCGCCCGATCATCATCAAGGGCCGGCAGGGCTGTCGACGCGGCGATGGTATCCTGCGTAACCTTACTCCAGACGGGTCATTTTTTCGATGGGCAGGATCAATGAAAAGCACTCTGCCCCATGATTTGGCCCATTTACCGCCAAATCGCCGATCTTGACTCCAGCTCTCCCCCTTTTAGCCACAAAGATTACCATTTGAGCCTCACCTGGTTACCAGCACGTTCGCGACATCATGCTGTCATCATCAGGTTGATGCGAACCGAACCAATGCCCCCTGCGCCGGTTGGGGGGAGCGATGGCAAGGGACTGATTGTGCTGAAAATAAACCGCAAAGCGCAACTTTTGGGCAAACAGTCCGAAAATCCGGTTTTCGAGAAATTCGCGGGTTGACACCCGCCGCCCTGGTCATTAATATTCGCCCCGTCTTAACGAGACAGGCAATTCCTCCTTAGTTCAGTCGGTAGAACGGCGGACTGTTAATCCGTATGTCACTGGTTCAAGTCCAGTAGGAGGAGCCAATTCCCTCGTAGTTCAGTCGGTAGAACGGCGGACTGTTAATCCGTATGTCACAGGTTCAAGTCCTGTCGAGGGAGCCAAATTCTAAAGCCCAGCCTTTTGGCTGGGCTTTTTCGTATCTGCCTCAGAAGAGTCTAGAGAAGCCTAGATTACTCATCCCCACACTGGGGGCTGTCACGTCCACAAACAGGTCAATGCCACGCCACAACCGAGCATGCTCACGGAGTGCTTGCTGATAGGCACAAGTGGCGATTGCGGTAGAACGCTCGGCGTCGATGCTCACCAGAGGGGACAGCTCGTCCGTGAGGTACGCCCCATGGGTCAGGATATTCTGCTCGTACCAGGCATCCCTGTGCTCGGGAGCGGCGAGAAAATCCCGTTTGCTCCGGTTACAGTTGGCGTGTGCCAGTACGAAGTTGTGGCCCAAATCGATTGGATAACGACGCCAGGGGATGAAATGGTCTACCTCACCACTCCCGTGTATCGCCTTGTTACAGTAAAAACAGGTTCCCCCCTGCAAGTCCCTCAAAACCTCCCCCACCCGTACCAGCGCCTGACGGCTTGAACCAAATAGAAAATTCTCCAGCCCTACACTTGGGCCAATCAGTGGCTGATTCCCCTTGATGTCGCAGATAAGCTGCAACCAATGCTGTCGGGAGAGGGAGACCACCAGATCGTAAAAGCGGTGGAGACAGTAGAGAATTCCGGGGTTCAGGCAGATATGATCCGCGCCCCTTTGATGAGGATAGAGGTGGCACTCCTCTCGCCCACCCAGGATCTGCAGACGCCACAAGGGCCCCTCAACAAGGATGCGCCGAACTCGGGCAAGAAGAGGCCGCCAGGCGTCGTGCCGACGCAGTGCAGTTACCGAGCGGACCCCCTCTGCACGCAGCCGGGACAACTCCGTTAGCATGATGGCCTGACGACCGCTGCTCTGTTTGAGCAAGGTAGCCGTTTCTCCCGTCGCCGAGTAGGGCAGACTGTGCTGCCAATAAAGCTCCACAAACTTGGTGGCCAGTTCGTCCAGCGTAATAGTGCGCGCCGCGGTCAGATCATGGGTCTCGGTACTGCGCTCAATCGCGATATCTGCAATCCCGTGGAGCAAGGCGCACTTGTAAGTGGCCACAAAATCGCCTTCGGTAAAGATGCGTTGCAGATAGGCAATAAAAGCGAGTTGTTGCTCAGGGGAGGCGTGCATGTTCACCCCCAAGGATCAGACTCTGCCAACTCAAGCCGCTACGCGCCAAGGCATCCTCCTGTGGTTCTGACACATGGAGCAGTGTCATCCCCTCCTCCAATGCAAGCCGCTCCACCTCATCGACAGCTACCGGATACATGGCTCGCTCCCGCATCTCCTGCTCCGAGATAACCAGACGAAGACTCAGTACCAGATAACCATCTGGTGAGAGCAGCTCATGAAGACGTGCCAGCGCCAAGGGACGAGACTCCGGGGGTAGATGCATCCAGACAGCACTGAGCAAAATCAGATCAAAAGTACCGGTCACGCGAGAGAGAGCCGGCATAGCGTCATTGACCCAATCCACTGCAACATCCCGGGTACGGCACTGTCCCAGCGAAGCGAGTGCCTGACTGGGTTCGACAGCGACCACACTGTGGCCCTGATGGAGCCCGGCCAAAAACGCGGCATCCCGACCACTGCCAGCCCCTACATCGAGCAACCGGCGCGGCGCCGCCACGAGCCAAGGCTCCAGCAGAGTGAGCCAGTCGCAATGAACAGTGCGCGAAGATACTTGTTGGTAACGGGCCGCCAATTCGGTGGCGTGGCGCTGGTAGTAGTCGAGGGACACAATGCGTTCCAATCGGAAAATAAAGGGAAATAGTCTCACAAGATCAGTGGGTTGACTATGACAAGGACGACACTTTACAGACATGAACGATTAAGGGGGCAGAGGCATTTACAAAAACGGGATGCCAGCCAAAAGAAGCGCGGCCAGAGGGCTCTGAATGATGCCACCGCTCAACATTTCGGGTAATATTCGTCCAACTCACTGATCTGTTGGCACTTATTATCGCCATGATAGGTCAACGCCAGATGGAGATGGCTATTGATGAACCCAGCTGATGTCGTGGCCCTGTTTGGGGATGACAAGATTCTTTCTTTTGACCTTGAGCTGACCAGGGATGAAAAGCTGCGCCATCTGGGTGCACTCCTGGCTGATCGTGAGCTCAATCTCAAAGGCCCGCAGGATCTCTCCCTCAAGGCGTTAAATGCTCTGGCACAGGGGGCTGAGGTAATCCTTGGCCATAATATTCTCGATTTTGATCTCCCCTGGTTGGCCAAACAGGCTGTACGTCCCCAGTTGCTTCTCGAAAAGCCGGTAATAGATACCCTCTATCTATCTCCCCTTGCCTTTCCCAAAAACCCCTATCACCGCTTGGTCAAGGATTACAAACTGGTTCGGGATACCCTCAATGATCCGGTCGCGGATGCAAGGCTCGCATTGCAGATCTTCTCGGAACAGTTGATAGCCCTGCAAGCCTTACCCCTGTCCCAATTGCAGCTTTATCAATATCTGTTCGACCAGGGAGTCATGGCGCAATTTAACACTCAGGGTCTGTCACTGGTGTTTGCCAGACTGACAGGCCGCCCGCCAGTGCGGGTCTCGGAGCTACCCACTCTCATCAAGAGCATTGCCCATGAGAAAGCGTGCCCCAATCAGCTCAACCGGGTGATTGGTGATGCCCTGCGTCAACCCATGCTGTTGTTACCATTGGCTTATGCCTGCGCCTGGTTGCCCGTGTCCGGCGGGAACTCCGTGTTGCCCCCCTGGATTTGGCGCCGCTTCCCCCAGACCGCAGAAATCATTCACACAATTCGTGAACGTCACTGCGGTCATGCTGACTGCAGCTATTGTCAGGAGAACCACGATGCACGCCGCCATCTGCAGCGAATCTTCGAGCTCGACAACTTTCGCAACCTGCCTGATGGGACACCATTGCAGAAGACCTTGATCGAGGAAGCCATGGCTGGCGTCGCATTGCTCGGCATACTCCCAACCAGCGGCGGTAAGTCGCTCTGCTACCAGCTCCCGGCACTGGTGCGTAACCAGCGAAGCGGTGCTCTCACGGTCGTGATATCCCCCCTGCAGGCACTGATGAAGGATCAGGTGGACAACCTTAAACACAAGGCCGGTATTGAAGGGGTTGCCGCTATCTCGGGGCTGCTGACGCTACCAGAGCGAGGCGCGATTCTTGAACAGATCCGTATGGGGGATATCGCCTTGCTCTATATCTCCCCCGAGCAGTTGCGCAACCGCACAGTCAAACAAGCAATACGACAACGTCAGATCGGTGGCTGGGTATTTGACGAAGCGCACTGCCTGTCGAAATGGGGGCATGATTTTCGCCCTGACTATCTCTACTGTGCCAAGGCCATCGCCACCATTGCCAAGGAACAGCAGGTCCCCATGCCTCCTGTCTTCTGCTATACCGCGACCGCCAAACCGGATGTGATTGAGGATATTTGCGCCCAGTTTCTCGACAAACAGCCCAGACCTCTTCTCAGACTGGAAGGCGGGGTTGAACGTACCAACCTCGAATATGCCGTCGTTGAGTGTCCCGGTCTCAATAAACAGGGCCATATCCTTAACCTGCTCGAGCAGTTCTTCGGTGAGGAAAAGCCCGGTTCCTGCGTTATCTACTGCGCAACCAAGCGCAGCGTGGACGAGCTGGCCGATTTCCTCGGTCAGCAACAATCCCTCCCGATCTCGCGCTTTTACGCCCGAATGGACAGTGCCCAGAAAAAAGCGACTCTCGAACAATTTATCAATGGCGAGATCCGGGTCATCTGCGCGACCAACGCCTTCGGGATGGGGATCGACAAGGATGATGTGCGTTTGGTGATCCATGCCGATATCCCCGGCTCCCTCGAAAACTATCTACAGGAAGCGGGACGAGCGGGACGCGATACAGCACAAGCCCACTGCGTACTGCTGTTTGATGAACAGGATATCGAGAAACAGTTCCAGCTCGAGGCAATGAGTGAAGTCAGCCTGCGCGATATCAAGCAGATTCTGCGCGGAATACGGCTCAGGGCCAGCAAAGGCGGCAAGCAGGAGAACAACCCGCCACTGGTCGCAACCAGTGCAGAGCTCATCAACCAGCCTGAGGTGGAAACCAGCTTTGCTGCCGATGACACCAATGCGGATACCAAGGTCAAGACAGCGATCGCCTGGCTCGAGCGCGCTGGCTATCTGGAGCGCAGCGACAACATCACTCAGGTTTTTCAGGGGCGCCCTCTGTTTGCTTCCACAGAAGAGGCAATGAAAAGGGTAGACAGTCTAAAACTCGCTCCCAAGGCCAAAGCCATCTGGCAAGCGGTTATCCAGGCGCTGATGAGTGCTGCCGATGATGATGGTCTCAGTGCCGATGCCATTGCCGAAGAGGCAGGCCAATACATGGCCGATCACGGAAGTGGAGTTCAGGCCAGTGAAGTGATGCGGGTACTCACCCAGATGGCGGATGTCGGTCTGCTCTCTCAGGGGATGTTACTGACTACCTGGCTTCGCCCCAAAGGAAGAGACAATGCCAAGGTGCTCTGCGGGCAAGTACACAGCATTGAAAAGGCGATGCTGGACACCTTGCGTGAAACAGAACCCGAACCTGATACAGGGCAAGGGCTGATCTTTAACATTCGACTGGTCAATCAGGCCATCAAAGATCTGGGGCATGAGCGGTGTAACCCTGGCTTGCTGCGCAATTTGCTGACCAGCTGGGCCCAGGATGGTCGCTCGGGGGGCGAGAAAGGCTCCATTGATGTCAAATATCTCTCTCGGGATCTTTACCAACTCACCTTCAACCGAACCTGGTCCCAGATTGAGCAGACAATTGAGCAACGCCATCGCGTCACTGGCGCCACCCTCGATTTTCTCTACACCCTGTTGGCAAGCAGCGAAGAGAGTGTCCAGCGCCAAGTGATGCTGTCATTTGCCCTGGAACAACTGGTCAAATACCTGCGAGAAGACATGGATGTGGCTCAGCTAATGAACAAGCGGGAGGCAAGCAGCCAGCAGGAGTGGTTGCTCAAAGGGGCAGAGCGGGCACTGCTCTACCTGCATGAGCAACACGCCATCGTGCTGCAAAATGGTCTTGCCGTGTTCCGAAGCGCTATGACCCTCACGCTGACCGCTGAGCGGCAGCAACAATACAACAAGGCAGACTATCAGCCGCTTGAGCATCACTATCGCCAGAAGGTGATTCAGATCCATGTGATGAATGAATACGCCCGCATCAGCCTGGAGCACTTCAAGAAAGCCAAAAAGCTGGTGACAGACTACTTTTCCATGGAAGCTGACAAGTTCCTCGGTCACTACTTCAAAGGGCGCAACAAAATCCTGGAGCTGGCGACCAGCGAACACTCCTGGAAGCGCATTGTCGAAGATCTTCACAACCGAGCCCAGGAGCAGATCGTTCAGGCACCGCCCGAGCAAAACTTGCTGGTACTGGCAGGCCCGGGTTCAGGCAAGAGCAAGGTGATTATCCACCGCTGCGCCTACCTGATGCGGGTCAAGCAAATCTCCCCATCGCGGATCATGTTGCTCTGTTACAACCATAATGCGGCGATGTCCCTGCGCCGACGCCTGACCGAGTTGCTGGGGCGTGACGGAGCACGGGTCTCGGTATTCACCTTTCACGGTCTCGCAATGAGTCTGACAGGCAATGCGGTGCAAAACCGGACATCCGACGATATCGACTTTACCACCATCATTGATGACGCAATCAAGCTGCTCCGGGGGGAGCAGAACCAGCTCGGTCTCGAATTGGAAGAGCAGCGGGAAAAGCTGCTCGGTGGATTGCAATTTCTGCTCGTCGACGAGTATCAGGACATTGATGAACAACAGTACCAGCTTATCGCGGCACTGGTGGGCAAAAGCGAAGAGGATGAGGAGGCCCGACTGCATCTGATGGCTGTGGGTGATGATGACCAATCGATCTACGCCTTTCGCGACGCGAACGTCAGCTTTATTCGCCGCTTTGAGCACGACTACAATGCCCAGACTCACTTCCTGACCTGGAACTATCGTTCCACCACCCACATCATCGAGACCTCCAACCGCGTGATTGAGCACAATCAGGATCGCATGAAGCGTACACATCCCATCAAGATCGACGACAGGCGCAAGATGGAAGTGGCCGGGGGGCACTGGGAGGGACTGGAGGCAGCACAGGGCCGTGTCATCATCCAGCAGTGCCAGGATGTGGCGCAACAGGCAGCCGAGGTTGTGAGACATATCGCGCTTATCCGTGAGAAGACTCCCACTTGCCCGCTGGAATCTATCGCCGTGCTGGCCCGTAATGGGCTGGAGAAGGAGGAACTGGCCTGGGTTCGCTCGGCGCTGGCAGATGCCGATATTCCCTGTCGTTTTACTCTGGATAAAGAGAACGGTTTTCCTGTGCATCGCTGCCGTGAAATCTTGCGCTATCAGAATTGGCTACAACAGCAAGGTCATGCCCTGCTGACAGCGGAGCAACTTGCAGCCCCTCTCCCTCCACTCTCACTGGCCAACCGTTGGGAGGAGCTACTGCACAATCTGATTGCTCAATGGCAAGCCAGCCAGGGAGAGCACGCTCTTTCTGCCCACCACTTCCTGATGTTCCTCTACGAGTATTTGAGCGAGCAAAAGCGCCAGATCCGCTTCGGTAAAGGGGTATTGTTAAGTACGGTACATGGGGTTAAGGGGGAGGAGTATCGCCATGTGATACTTCTCGACGGCGGCTGGCAACGCGCGGCGGAGCTATCGACCAGTAACCTGGAAGAAGAGCGGCGCCTCTTCTATGTGGGGATGACACGTGCTATCGAAAGGCTGGTTCTCATGGCTCGCCACGATCAACGTAATCCCCATATTCCACTGATCGCCTCCCACTGCTACGTGCAGAGACCTTACGCAACCCGACCGGACAGACAACGTCGTTTTGCCATGATGGGTATGTCGCAACTGGTGTTGGGCTATGCCGGACGCAGTAGCGAGACTCATCGTATCCACCGCCTGCTCAGTCAGATAAAGGTTGGCGATGCCGTGCGTATCGCTCCCGATAAAAACAACAAGCTTCATGTGTATCACCAGAATCACGAAATAGCTCGCCTCTCCCTGCTCGGCGAAGAGACCTGGAAATTCGACATGAATAGCATCCGTGAAGCCCGAGTGATTGCTCTGGTGGAACGACGTAAAGAACAGGAGAAAGAAGAGTATCAACCCAAGATGCGCAGCGAACGTTGGGAGATCCCCATAATCGAGCTGGAGTTATGAACCAAACTGGTAGCCCCCCATGCTACCGGGATAGACCTTCACGACTTGCAGCACCAGCTGTGCCGGTACTGCAATAGGTGATAGTGAAAGCTTGGTGACTTGACGACACGTCGCTGCCAATAGCCTCAATTCAGGTCATAATGTAGTGGTCAACTAAATCCGGACACTTGGTTAGGCCGTTCTTCGGCTTTTGCTGGCGGTATCCCGTCATTGTGGCAATGTGGACGCCGCCAGTTGTAGTAAGTAATCCATCAGGTAATAACTGATATCTCGTTTCGCTTCTCGCAAGCTCATATATCCCATAGCCGGGAGCCACTCTGACTTCAGGCTCCTGAACAGTCGCTCCATCGGGGCGTTATCCCAGCAGTTACCACGACGACTCATACTCTGGGTCATGCGATAGCGCCACACTCGTTGCCGAAATGCCCGGCTGCCATATTGGCTGCCCTGGTCAGAGTGAAATAGCACACCGGATGGGCAACCCCGCTGCTGATAGGCCATCTCCAGTGCTTTGATGGCTAGCTCTGCATCTGGTTTATCTGACATCGCCTAGCCCACGACCCGCCGGGTGTGCAGGTCAAGAACCGCTGCCAGGTAATGCCAACGACCACCTGCCCAGACGTAGGTGATATCGCCACACCACACCTGATTGGGTTGCTG
>NZ_JAAKTL010000019.1:0-80753 GCF_049174415.1 Aeromonas sp. 601039 | reverse complement strand
CCGATGCGGTACATAGGGGGTTCTGAGTAGAGAAATGCTAGTTGAAAATGTGTAAACCTATTTCAGGACTAGACAGAGGCTCCTTGCGGAGCAGACTTCCACCGGAAGTCCGGTCACTATCAGCGATCCTTACAGACCCAACTTCTTGTGCAGGTAGTGGATATTGGTGCCACCGTGCTGGAAGTTTTCGTCTTTCATGATCTCTTTTTGCAGCGGTACGTTGGTCTTGATCCCTTCCACCACCAGCTCGTCCAGCGCATGACGCATGCGGGCGATAGCAATGTCACGATTCTCGCCGTAGCAGATCAGCTTGCCGATCATCGAATCGTAGTGGGGCGGTACCTTGTAACCGGCATAGATGTGGGAGTCCCAACGCACGCCCAGTCCACCCGGCGCGTGGAAGCGCTGCACCAGACCCGGAGAGGGCATGAAGGTGGCCGGATCTTCGGCGTTGATCCGGCACTCGATGGCATGGCCACGGATGCGGATATCCTGCTGGGTGATCGACAGGGGCTGACCGGCGGCGATGCGCAGCTGCTCCTTGATCAGATCGATACCGGTGACCATCTCGGTGACCGGGTGCTCAACCTGGATACGGGTGTTCATTTCAATGAAATAGAACTCGCCGTTCTCGTACAGGAACTCGAAAGTACCCGCACCGCGGTAGCCGATCTCGATACAGGCGCGCACACAGCGCTCGCCGATGAACTTGCGCATTTCGGCGGTGATGCCGGGCGCCGGCGCCTCTTCCACCACTTTCTGGTGGCGACGCTGCATGGAGCAGTCACGCTCGCCCAGATAGAGGGCGTTGCCCTGGCCGTCTGCCAACACCTGAATTTCGATGTGGCGCGGGTTTTCCAGGTACTTCTCCATGTAAACCATGTCGTTCTTGAAGAACTGGCCTGCTTCGGATTTGGTTAGGGCAATGGCGGAGGCTAGCTCGGCCTCGCTGCGTACCACGCGCATGCCACGACCACCGCCGCCACCGGCAGCCTTGATGATCACCGGATAGCCGATGCGCTTGGCAATAGCGGCATTGCGCTTGGTGTCGTTGTCCACCGGACCGTCAGAGCCCGGTACACACGGTACGCCTGCCTTCTTCATCGCTTCGATGGCGGAGACTTTGTCACCCATCAGGCGGATGGTCTCGGCGCGCGGGCCGATGAAGATGAAGCCGGATTTTTCGACCACTTCGGCAAAATCGGCGTTCTCGGAAAGGAAGCCGTAACCCGGGTGGATGGCCACGGCACCGGTCACCTCGGCGGCGGCGATGATGGCCGGAACGTTGAGGTAGGAGTCGGTACTGGCTGGTTTGCCGATACAGATGGATTCGTCGGCCAGCAGCACATGTTTGAGCTCCCGGTCGGCGGTGGAGTGAACGGCCACTGTCTTGATCCCGAGCTCTTTGCAGGCGCGCAGGATCCGCAGGGCAATTTCACCGCGGTTGGCGATGACTACTTTGTCCAACATGGGTGGCGATTTCCCTTATTCGATGATGAACAGCGGCTCGTCAAATTCGACGGCCTGACCATTTTCAACCAGGATCGCTTTGATCACACCGGCCTTGTCAGACTCGATTTGGTTCATCATTTTCATGGCTTCGACGATGCACAGGGTATCGCCGACATTGACTTGCTGACCCACTTCCACGAACGGCTTGGCTTCCGGGCTGGAGGAGCGGTAGAAGGAGCCAACCATCGGGGAGCGCATCAGGTGACCGCTCGGGGCGGCATCTGCGGCCGGTGCGGCGGCAACCGGGGCGGCAGCGGCAGGTGCGGCAACCGGAGCGGCTTGCTGCATCATCATCTGCGGCATGGCGGTGGTCACCTGACCGGAGAAGTTGCGGCTGATGCGAACGGACTCTTCACCTTCGGAGATCTCCAGTTCGGCGATGCCGGACTCTTCAACCAGTTCAATCAGCTTCTTGATTTTGCGGATATCCATTAGCATTCTCTTTCTTCTTTATCTGATCAGTGATTATCAAGCCGCGCGCAGATGGTGCACGGCCGCGGTTAAAGCGAATTGGTAGCCATCGGCTCCCAGACCACAAATGACCCCTTTTGCGACATCAGACAGATAGGAGTGATGACGGAACGGCTCCCTGGCATGGACGTTTGACAGGTGAACCTCGATAAAAGGGATGGCGACACCCAGCAGCGCATCGCGAATGGCGACGCTGGTGTGGGTGAAGGCGGCTGGATTGATGATGATAAAATCCACCTGGCCCATGGCCTGATGGATGCGGCCGACCAACTCATGTTCGGCGTTGGATTGCAGATGTTCCAGAGTGACACCGAGTTCGCTGGCGTTAAGCTTCAGATCGGCGACGATCTCATCAAGCGTCTTGCTGCCGTAGATACCCGGTTCCCGTTTGCCCAGCAGATTCAGGTTTGGTCCGTTGAGCAGGAGAATGCGGTGATTTTGCGACATATTGAGTACATCCTCGATGATAATGCTGCTATCTATCAGCTATCTTGTGGACTACCAGAAATCTAGCCATTTTCTGCGCAAATCGGTGTGCCCTGGCACACAGATTTCGCAATTATATTGATTTCGTGAAAATTAGCAGCATTTTACTGGTCTAATCTCTACATCTGGCTATTTATTGCACATTTTGGTCGGCAAGGCTCCGTAGCTACCGGCTTGCTGTTTGCTGGCGGATAAGAAACGACAAAGCCGGCACAGGGCCGGCTTTGTTGAGCAACAAACGAAGCGGGATCAGGCTGCTTCCGACTTCTCGCGGATGAGTTTGTCTACTACGCCCGGATCCGCCAAGGTGGAGATATCCCCCAGGCTGTCGGTCTCGCCGGTGGCGATCTTGCGCAGAATTCGCCGCATGATCTTGCCGGAACGGGTCTTCGGCAGCCCCTCCGCCCAGTGAATGACATCCGGCGTGGCGATGGCGCCAATCTCCTTGCGCACCCACTCCTTCACCTCTTTATGCAGCTCGCGGCTTGGCTCTTCCCCGGCGATCAGGGTGACATAGGCATAGATACCCTGACCCTTGATCTCGTGCGGTACACCTACCACCGCAGCTTCGGCGATCTTGGGATGGGCCACCAGCGCCGATTCAATTTCGGCGGTACCCATGCGGTGGCCGGAGACGTTCAGTACATCATCCACCCGCCCGGTGATCCAGTAGTAGCCATCGGCATCGCGACGGGCACCGTCGCCAGTGAAATAGCGGCCGGGGAAGGTGGAGAAGTAGGTCTGCTCGAACCGCTCGTGATCGCCGAACACGGTGCGCATCTGGCCCGGCCAGGAGTCGGTGATCACCAGGTTGCCCTCGGTAGCTCCCTCCAGCGGCTCGCCCATGTTGTCGACCAGCGCCGGTTGCACCCCGAAGAAGGGACGAGTCGCCGAGCCCGGTTTCAGGTCGGTGACGCCGGGCAGCGGCGTAATCAGGATGCCGCCGGTTTCGGTTTGCCACCAGGTATCGACAATGGGGCAGCGCTCGTCACCAATGGTGCGGTAGTACCACTCCCAGGCTTCCGGGTTGATGGGTTCACCCACCGAGCCCATGATGCGCAGGCTCTGGCGTGACGTGCCGGTGACGGCTTCGGTGCCTTTGGCCATCAGGGCGCGGATGGCGGTGGGGGCGGTATAGAGAATAGTGACCTGGTGCTTGTCCACCACCTGACTCATGCGGTTGGTGGCAGGGTAGTTGGGCACCCCTTCGAACATGATGGTGGTGGCACCGTTGGCAAGCGGCCCGTATACCAGATAGGAGTGACCGGTAACCCAGCCCACATCGGCGGTACACCAGTAGATATCCTCTTCGTGGTAGTCGAACACATATTTGAAGGTGAGGGTGGCATAGACCAGATAGCCGCCGGTGGTGTGCAGCACCCCCTTGGGTTTGCCGGTGGAGCCGGAGGTATAGAGGATAAAGAGCGGATCTTCGGCGTTCATCGCCTCGGGCGGGCAGTCGCTGCTGACGGCGGCGGTCGCTTCATGCCACCAGATGTCGCGATGGTTGTGCCAGGCGACATTGCCGCCGGTGCGCTTGAGCACGATCACCTTGTTGACCTGGGTTTCCGGGTTGGTGAGCGCTTCATCCACATTCTTCTTGAGCGGCACCGGACGGCCGCCACGCAGCCCTTCATCGGCGGTGATCACGATGCGCGAGCCGGAGTCGATGATGCGGCCAGCCAGCGCTTCTGGCGAGAAGCCGCCGAATACGATGCTGTGTACTGCGCCGATGCGGGTACAGGCCAGCATGGCGATTGCGGCTTCGGGCACCATCGGCATATAGAGGCAGACCACGTCGCCGCGGTGAACCCCTTGTGCTTTCAATACGTTGGCAAACTTGCACACTTCGCTGTGCAGTTCGCGGTAAGTGAGTTTACGATCTTCGGCAGGGTTGTCCCCTTCCCAGATGATGGCGACCTTGTCGCCACGCTCTGCCAAGTGGCGATCGAGGCAGTTGGCGGAGACGTTGAGCTGGCCATCCTCAAACCATTTGATGGAGACATGGCCCGGATCGTAGGAGGTGTTTTTTACCTTGGTGTAGGGCTTTATCCAGTCGAGGATTTTGCCCTGTTCACCCCAGAAGGTATCGGGATCCTCGACGGAGGCCTGGTACATGGCGGCGTAGTCGCCCTTGTCGAGCAGGGCGCTGTTGCTGATATGGGGTTTGACCGGATAGACCTTGCTCTCGCTCATCACTCACTCCTTTGAATACATACTTTTAATAATTAAGTAACAACTTATACCTTTGGCTGATGGGGGCAATTAGACTTTTGGATAGACAGCAACATTTGGTTACAGGGTAATGGGTGACACTCAGGTGGTGAGTGAGTAAAAAGGAGGACTTTGATGGATGGAGGTAGTTATGTTCTCTCTATTGCTCTGTGCATCCCTCTGGCAGTTTGATGTGCCTGTACTGGCAGACAAGCCCCCCAAAGAGTTTGCGATTACGCATCAGGAGCCGTCACAGACCGTGCGGGATCGGGTTGCCGATCAGCTTGGCAACGCATGGCAGGCAAAAAAACCGGGGGCCAAATTTTCCCTCAGTGAGCCTGGATCCCGTTACTCTGGCGACTCACCGCTCACACGCATGCTCAATGAGCGGGATGATGGTGGTGTTCCCACCCTGACGTTTGGCAGATAGTCATATCTATCGCCAGGGGATTTTCCCCTGCGGCACCAATGACATCATCATCCTTTGATGAACGCAGTCGACCTGACGTTGCGTACCAATAGATAATCCCTTTTTCCCCTGTTAAGGGCTTGTGGGCACAGATGTTCAGCCTGAGTTGCAAGCCCTTGCTACCGTGGTCCTTTTGACATCCCGAGAGAGCGTTATGTCGCTAACAGAGGATGTTTATCATGCGCGATCAGAGCGTTAGTGCTTGAGCTGTGCGGCTTGCTGGCAAAGAGGGCTGACGATGATTGACTCTGTTGTAATGGAATTTGGCAACATGGTTGGCATGTTGCCATTTGGTCAGGAAACCTGGAGTGCGCAGCAACAGGATATCCCCCTGATTGCAGGAAGCAGTTGCATTGTAGAGCCTAATGATGCGATGGGTTTGACTGTCTGTGCGTTTTCATTTGGCTGGACCCAAGATAGGTGGGCGCTGGTAAACGTGGAAGTTGCCTGTGGTGTGAGTGTTACCAGCTGAAGCGATAGCTCAGGGTCAGGTTCACGACGGGTTGCCAATCGCGATCCTTGATGAGCCACTGCTTGGCACCCGCTTCTGCGTCGAGTTGCCACTTTTGCCAAGCCCAACTGTGCTCCAGGGTTAGCCCCCAGTCTCGCCAACCTTCATGAGCATCATAAGCGGCCATGTGTGCCTGACTGCCCCGGGTCAGCCAGAGGTTGAGGGAGAGCCCGGCCGGCAGCGGCAGGCTGTGCTCCATGTACCAGAGCTGGCCATAACGGCCAGTGAGGTCGACGAGCTGGGACAACGTCAATTGATGGTCATCATCCAGCTGCCATCCCAGGCGCCACATAGCACTGAAACGGGTACTATCAACCACTGGCATGGATCCAACTCCCAAGGCGATAAAACTCTTTTCATAGAGAGGTAGTGCCAGCCCGGCACTGCTTCCGTTAGTGAAAAGGAGCCCAACCTGGGTCTCCCGTTCATAACCCCACCAGAGTTGGCTGTGCTGGGTTGCGTTACTACTGGCCTGGTTACTATCCAGTTGCCAGCTGCTGCCCAGTAACAACTCCTTTGCTTGCAATGGTAGCGTCACCAGTATTAGCAGCGACAGCCAATACTTATTTGCCATATAGCCGCGCCCAGTCCCGATCCTGATGCATTCCCATCAGATGACAGATGATGCCGGAGCGCTGGAAAGCATAAATAAGCAGTATGCTGGCGGTGCAGAGCAACATGATAAGGCCAAAACTGTTGGGCAGTATGGTGCCCTGACGGGCGGTCCACCACAGTAGCAAGGGGCCCCACAGGTGCACGAAGATGCTCTTGTGGAAGATGAAGACGGTCAGCGAGTACATGCCGATCCAGTTGAGTGGTCGCCAGCAGAGACGGATATTGTGTTGGTGTAGCCAGAGCACGGTACCGATCACCAGAAACTCCATACCCCAGATCCCGGCTCGGCCGATCATGTCCAGCGCCAGTTCGTGTTCGTTGGCGTAGATGTCGTTGAGCTCGACCGTGCTTGTCTCGCCGAACATGAGATAGATGGCCAGCGCCACCAGCGACAGCGTCAGTACCAGGCGGTTGAGGCGATCTCGCCATTGTGGGCGCTGATGCCAGCACCAGCCATAGAGAAAGCCGAAACAGCCACTGGCCATGAAGAGGTCGAGACGGGCATCCAGCTCATAGTCGGGGTGAACGTGCAGCTTCATCCAGCTGTCGATATGGCCGAGCAGATCCTGTACGCCGAGTTGATCCAGTAGCAGGCTTAGAAGGGTCAGCAGGAGCATGCCGCGGATGCCGAACCAGGCATACACCATGGAGAAGAGCGCCAGCAGGCACATCCAGAGCATGACCGGGTAGAACGAGATGGCCTCGCCGAAGTTGGGGGCGATGACCAACCCTTCGACATAGAGCATCAGTATGATGCTGGCAAACAGGGCCAGCTTGCTGCCCAGCTGCGGCTTGAAGCTGGCCTGATCGCGGCGGCTCAGGTTGAATGCGGCCAAGGCCAGGTAGATCTGGCTGACCCAGGGGATTAACCAGGCTGATGCGTGTGCTGTCAGCTGATCCATGGGGAGCAGGTGTCCCGCCATTGCCTTGTGTGATACATAGAAGCTGTCCCACAAGGCATGTTCCCGATTGAAGAAATCGATGTACCAGTAGTTGAGGTAACCGGTGTAGTGCTCGAAGACGGCCATGAAGATGACAAGCCCGCGCAACAGATCGAGGCCTGTGATGCGCGCATCCTGTGGAGGCATACGATTGCTCCTGTGTAGTGTGGCGAAAGGAGCGGCACTATATAGGCTTTTTTAAAACTGAACGGGAGCTGAATGTAAGCAAATATTACGGGGAGCTGTACCGATGTGCTTGTAATGACTGGGAAGTGCCTGACCTGGCTGTCATGATTTGCAATATTATTGGCTGTTTTTTAGCCTTTCTCTCGACCAAATGCCTGAATACCGCGCACCAGTACCAGCCAGCCGAGCAGATGGAACGGGAGGGCAAGCAGATAGAGCAGCAGGAAGTGCGACTCGCTGCCACTGCTGTTGATGAAGTCGATCCAGGCGGCCAGCAGCGCCAGCATGCCGGCAATCTGGAAGCGGCGGCGCAACACCACCTCGACGCCGAGATTGGCAAGGTAGAGGGTGAGCAGGATGCCGGCAAATCCGGTGAGCTGGGCGGTGCCGTAGAGCTCGCGATCCGGGTTGAACAGCAGCGCAATCAGGGGAGTAATGCCCTGATCCAGCGGGATCAGGGCCAGCAGCCAGCATGCAATCAGAAGCAGGGCTGTCTTCATCGCGGACTCAGTCGGCGGACGGTGCCGGTTTGACCAGAGAGAGGTAGTTGGCATCCATCTTGAGGAAGACCCCCAGCAGACGGGCACTGGCGCCGTAGAAGCCAAACCGGTCGGCGGCGCGACAGGCGCTTTCGAACTTGTCAAACCAGCCCAGCAGATGACCGTGCAGCAGCGCTTCCTGCTCGTCGAGCCAGCGTTCCCGCTCGGCCGCGCTCTTGGCTTCCGCCCCACGGATGATGAGATTGCCCATCAGATCCAGCTCGATTGCCAGATGGTCGGCAGGCTCTTTGTATTTATCGCTGACATTGATACCGAGGCGATCGAGGCGGGCCTGCATCTCGGCCATCGGGGCCTGCATCAGCAGCTTGGCCTCGCCGCGGTAGAGCGATTCGTAGGGCAGGGCGCCCTGTTTGGGATCCACCAGAAACAGGCCGGCGAAGTCGGCGGCCAGTTCCAGCTGGCGATCCGGGCGCACCAGCAGGCGGGCGATGGCATCGTTGAGCTCGGCCACGGCTTCGCGCATCGGATCCAGGGTGGAGAGGCTTTTCAGGAAGCTTCGCACGTCATAGGTGTCATATTCGGCGATCTGCTCATCACTGAGTTCGGCGGCGAACAGGGTGGAGAACCACCAGTAGAGTTCGGCCCGGCGTTCGCTGGTAGCCATAAATTCCTGCATTTTTCCTCCGTGGATGGCAATCGGGAGCCTTGATGGCTCCCGATTCTAACGACTTTAAAAATAAAGGAAACTCAAGGGGGCGCTTTCGTCCCCCCGGGGTCAGAGTGCCGGGAACATGGGGTCGATGCCCTTGGCCGATTCCGGCGCGCCGAAGGCAGTGACGGCAGGTGCCTGCCCGCGGAACTTCTCGATCTCCACCAGCGCGGTATGGGCCGTGGTGGCCTGCGCCAGGCTGGAGGAGCCGATGTCGGCGGTCAGCACGTTGGGATCGCCGTAGGTACAGAGCGTACCCACCTTGCCGCCCTCTTGCGGGCCATACCAGGCACCTTCCTGTATCCGGACTACGCCAGGGGCGTAATCATCGCTCACCACCAGACCAGCCAATACCTGACCGCGACCGTTGAACACCCGCACCAGATCGCCGTCCTTGAGGCCGCGGGATTTGGCATCCTGCGGATTCATATAGACAGGTTCGCGACCCTGCACCGTGTAGGTGGCTCGGTAGTTGTCGGACGAGCAGAGCTGGCTGTGCAGCCGCTTGTCCGGGTGGCAGGATTGCAGGTGCAGCGGGTACTGTTTGCTGCCCGGTCCGCCGTGGGAGCGCTCGTAGGGCTCGATCCAGACCGGATGGCCCGGGCAATCCCCATAGCCGTAGTCGGCGATGGTCTTGGAGTAGATCTCGATAAGGCCAGACGGGGTACCGAGGGGTTCCAGATCCGGCTCCTGACGGAACGACTCGTGGCGCACCCAGGGCTGGCCCGCCGGGAAGGTGACGAAGCCCTCGCCGTGCCAGAACTGGCTGAAACGGGGCAGACGAATGCCGATGCCGCGGCCCTGCAGGCGGGCGTCGTCATAGATGCTCTGGATCCACTCCAGCTTGCTCTTGCCGCCGGTGAACTCGGCCTCGCGACCGAAGCGACGGCAGAGATCGGCGAAGATGTCGTAGTCATCGCGCGCCTCGAACAGCGGCTCTACCACCTTGTACATGGCCAGAATGCCCGCGTTGGAGTGGGAGCCCCACTGCTCGATGTCATCGCGCTCATAGGTGGTGGTGGCGGGCAGCACGATATCGGCGAAGCGGCAGCTGGCCGTCCACTGGTGATCGATGCTGACCACGGTTTCCAGCTTGCGCCAGGCGGCGACCATCTTGTTGCGATCCTGCTGGTGGTGGAACGGGTTGTTGCCGCAGAACACCGCCATCTTCATGTGGGGGTAGGTGATGGTCTGGCCGTTGAAGGCGATCTGCTTGCCCGGATTGAGGATGCAGTCGACGAAACGGGCCACCGGAATGAATTTGGAGTAGCCCTTCCAGTCGCCATCATGGCTCGGCTTGACCCCGGGAATGACTGAGCTGAAACCTGACATGATGGGGCCGCTGGAGGTGATGGTACCCGCCCCGTTGTAGTGCCAGCCAAAGCCGTAACCGCCCCCCGGCAGGCCGATCTGGCCGATTATCGAGGCCAGTACCACCAGCATCCAGGCGTACTGCTCGCCGTGGTGCATGCGCTGCACGCACCAGCCGCCGATAAGCTGGGTGCGGCCGCTGCTCATGGCGCGGGCCAGCTCGCGGATGGTCTCGGCTGGTACGCCACAGATGGCCGCGGCCCACTCGGCATCCTTCACCTGACCGTCGCTGGTACCCAGCAGATAGGGCAGGAACTTGTCAAAACCGGTGGTGTAGTTCTTCAGGAACGCCTCATCGTGGCGCTTCTCGCTGTAGAGGGTGTGGGCGATGCCCAGCATCAGCGGCACGTCGGTTTGCGGATTCAGGGTCACCTGATCGCAATTGAGGTACTTCTGGGTCTTGGATTTGACCGGATCGACACTGATCACCCGGATCTCGCCCTTGGCCACCTTCTCTTTCAGCTGTGCCCAGTAGTCGTAGACGCTGTGATCCGGCACCAGCCAGCCAACCTGCAGGTTCTTGATGGGATCGGAGCCCCAGATAACGATGGTTTTGCTGTGCTCCAGCACCAGCGGCCAGGAGGTCTGCTGTTCATACACCTCCATGGCGCCCGCCACGTGGGGCAGGATCACCTGGGCGGCACCGGTGGAGTAGTCACCGGCCTTGGCCAGATAGGTGCCGTGCAGGTTCATGGCACGCCCCAGCATGGCGCCAGCGGAGTGCAGCTTGCCCACCGACTGCCAGCCGGAGTGGCCGGCATAGAGGGCGCTCGGGCCATAGGTCTTCTGCACCCGCTCCAGCTCGTGATAGAAAAAATCGAGCGCCTGAGACCAGGTGACCCGCACGAAGCGGTTCTGGCCGCGTTCGCGGGTGTCGGACTGGTGCCCCTTGCGCAGCCAGTCCAGCCGCACCATGGGGTAGCGGATGCGGGAGGGGTTGTAGACCACTTCACTCAAGGCCTTGAGCATGTCTGTGGGGTGCTTGTCGTGCTCGAACGGCAGGGTCTCGACCCAGCGGCCATCGACCACCCGGGCACGGAAGGCGCCCCAGTGGGAGCCGGACTGCACCAGCTTGTCGCCAGACTCGGCAGCCATCACGGCGCGACCGAGCAGGGAGGGGCCGATCAGGGCAGAGGCACCGCTGGCCAGCAAGCCACCCAGAAAACCACGACGGGAAATATTGATCATCTTGTTATTCCTCTTTCGAATCCGGACTTAGTGGCTGCCCTGACCACCGGTATCGGCGGCATGGTTTTGCAGGTATTTGAGCAGGGTGCGCTCCTCTTCCTTGCTCAGGCGATAGTAGGCAGACATCGCCTTGAGCCCCGAGATCCAGCCGTTGGCAGTGAAGTGAGCGGGATCCGGCGCTCCGTGGCAGGAGTTGCAGGTGGATTTGTACATTTCGCCGGCGTAATCCCAGATTGGCTTGAGCGAGGACTCAAAGCCCTTGCCATCGACCCAGGCCTGCACCTGAACCTGTTCCCACTTGATATGGGTGGCGCTGTCGGTCTCCTGTTTGAGCACTTTCTCGCTCGCTTTCAGTTCGTCACGGATGGTGGCGACGAAGACCCGCTTGCCCATGTATTCGCTCAGCACCCGGCCCTTGCCATCGCTCTCGCGCCACCCTTCGATGGTCACCTTGAGGCGATCGCCGCTGCGGTCCACCACGTCGATACGGGAGGCGGGCAGCAGTTTGCCGACCGGGTCGGTGCTCTGTTCGCTGGCATAGAGATCTTTTTCACCCAGGTTGTAGAGGGTCTCGGCGGCTGGCGCCTCTTGCGCGTCGTTGACCAGGGTGGCGTAAGTGGCCCGGAAGCCGCCCGCCATGTTGGGCAGTTCGTGGGCGATGCCCTTGTGGCACTCGATGCAGTTCATGTTCTTCGCCGCCGCATCTTTCATCGCCAGCGCAGCCGCCGGGGACTGCTTGGCGTGATCCATGTTGTCGTAGCTGTGGCAGGACTTGCAGGTCTTGGAGTTCTGGCTGCTCATCCGCGCCCACACCTTCTCGGCCAGATGCAGGCGCCTGTCTTCGAACTTCTCCTGGGTGTCGATGCTGTGGCCTATGTACTCCTGATAGAGGTCGTTGGCCGCCTCCATCTTGCGGGCCACCTTGCCGACGAAATCCTTCGGCTGATGACAGTCGGTACAGACCGCCTGTACCCCGGAGGCATTCTTGAAGTGGATGGACTCCTTGTACTCCGGATAGACGGTGTCTTTCATGGAGTGGCAGGAGATACAGAATTCGAGGCTGCTGGTTTTCTCAAAGCCATAGTGCAGGCCGACGGTGCCCGCTAGGGTGACGCCGACGCCCACCAGAAGCAGCGCCAGTACAGACCAGCGGCGGCTGGGGGTGCGCAGGAAGTGCCACAGTTTTTTCATCATGCTCTCTCACATCACTTTTTTGATGGGAGCCATGATAGGGAGGCGTTGTGAACAGGGCTGCCGCCACAAATTAATGAAATAGGGGTATTTATGACAAAATGTGAATAGAATAATCCTCCCTTGTCGACCATCGTGAACCCTGCCCATGAGCTACCACATTCTGGTTGTTGAAGATGATGCGGTTACCCGCGAGAAGCTGACCGGCTATTTCGAGCGGGAGGGCTATCGGGTGACGGCGGTCGAAAATGGCCAGGAGATGCGCGCCGTGCTGGCGGAGCAGACGGTCGATCTGGTGATGCTGGATATCAACCTGCCGGGAGAAGATGGTCTGCTGCTGACCCGTGAACTGCGGGCGCGCAGCACGGTGGGGATCATTCTGGTCACAGGCCGCAGCGATGCGGTGGACCGGATTGTCGGCCTCGAGATGGGGGCCGACGACTATGTCACCAAGCCGTTCGAGCTGCGGGAGTTGCTGGTGCGGGTCAAGAATCTGCTGTGGCGGATCTCGCTGGCGGCCGCCGCGTCGAGCGAGCCTGCGGTGGCTGACGATGCGGTGCGCTTCGGCCCCTGGCGGTTTGACATCCCCCGTCGCCAGCTCAGCAAGGACGGAGTGCCGGTGCGCCTGACCAAGGCCGAATATGAAGTGCTGGTGGCCTTTGTCGCCCATGCCGGGCGGGTGCTCAGTCGGGAGCGGATCCTGACCCTTATCAGCCATCGCGGCGATGGCCCGAGCGATCGCACCATAGATGTGTTGATCCGGCGGCTGCGCGGCAAGATGGAAGCGGATCCGCGGGATCCCCAGCTGTTTGTCACCGTCCATGGTGAAGGCTATCTGTTTGCCGGCGAGATAGCCTCCTGACTCCGTTGCGGTGGCCCTGGCCTGTTTGACCGGGTATCAGACCGGCGGGCGGGTATCAAATTGCGGGCAGTCGTCGCCAATCTGGTGCCAGGGCGCCTTGGAGCCGACGAAGATGTGAAATGCGGGTCGCTGGCTCGGCACATCGTCCAGTACCCCCAACCGCAGATTGATCTTGCCGCTGCTGCTCTTCTGGCTGAACAGGCTGGAGCCGCAGTGACGACAGAAGGCCTGTATGGTCTCTGCCGATTTCCTGTAGCGGCCGATGGCCTCTTCCCCCTTCACTATGGTGACCTTGTTGCCATCCAGTCCGCCGACCGAGGCGTAATCTCCCCCTGAAAACTTGCGGCATTCGCTGCAGTGGCAGTTACCCATGTAGTCGAACTGATCCGGCAGGGTCAGGGCGACGGCGCCGCACAGGCAGCTGGCATGTAACTCTTTCATCTCTTCTCCTTGAGTGTGCTAATCGGATTTGGAACGGCTATTCGACCCGATAGACGGGACGAAAAGCGCCATCCGAGAGGGAATCGGCGGGGTCGGTCAGTGGCGCAGACAGCGTCAGAATGGGTGGCCCCATCACCCGCGGACACTGCTCGGCATTGGCATCAGGGTGTTGTAGCAGGCAGACCGCCTGAGCGACCGCAAGGCGCCCCTGCAGCCGCATCTGATCGCTGTTGGCTGCCAGGATCTTGCCCCGGCGCAGGCCCCGCTGTATCCCGTGGCTGAAGTAGGTGCTCAGCACCCGTGGTCTGTCGAGATGGCGCTGCGCCAGCTCGTTGACCGCCACTTCGGCGGCGATGGCGCCCCCCACCAGATAGTCGAGGTCGGGATAGCGGGCCAGCGTCTGCTGCACCAGCGTGCGCTGGATTTCCCGGCTGTTGTCGCCGCGCTCGGTGGTGACCAGCTTGATGGCGCTCCCCTTGATGGCGTCGGCAAAGCCCGGCTCGACGAAGTTGTTGCCGCCACTCGCCTGCGGGCCGGGGAAGAGGGCAACCGAGACCGGTTTGCTGCCAGCGGGGTGACGCTGCGCCAGCCAGTGGCCGATTTGCCAGCCCATCTGGTACCAGGAGACCCCCACCTTGGCCTGCACCAGACCGCTGGGCAGATCGTTGACCAGACCAAAGAGCGGCAGCGGCGTGGCCTTGATGGCCTCGCGCAAGCCCTGATAGCTCACCGCGCCGAGCAAGATGGCGTCGCTCCCTTCCTGCACGCAGCGCTGCAACTGCTGGCGCTGCTCGGCGAGGGCTCCGTAACCCCCCGCTTCGTGGATCTGCAACTTGACTCCCAGCCGCTTCGCTTCGTCCACCATGCCCTGATTGACCGAAAGCCAGTAGGCGTCGCGCAGATGGGGGTAGAGGGCACAGAGGGTCAGCGGCTTGGTTGCGGCGGCGGGTTCCTGCCACTGCTGGTGCAGCGGCTGGCCGCTGAATTCGCCGCCGGGCCAGATATCGACCGCAAAGGCGAGGGCGGCGCGGGGAAGCATTAGCAACCAGATCAGCAACAACGGGGAGAGATAGACGCTTCGCATGGTCAGGGGTTTTGTTAAAGTGTTGGGCCATATTATCCGGTCAAAGCCGACCACAACCAAGGGACTTCCCGTGAGAATCTTTTCCGGCCTGGGTGGCAAGTTGCTGCTGGCCTTCTCCCTGATGGCGTTGTTGACCCTGAGTGCCTCCCTGCTGGGCTGGGTGGGGCTTAGCCATCTGCGCCAGCTGGAGCAAGGGGTGCAGCAGACTCTGGCCGATCAGGAGCTGGCCCGCACGCTCTCTCGTCTCAGCGGCGAGATCCAGAGCGCGTCCCGGCTGCTGGCCACCGCAACCAGCGAGCAGGAGTGGGAGCATCAGGGACGCTTGCTCACCCTGCAGGGGCAACAGCTGCAACAGGTGCTGGCGCAACTTGGTCGTGGCCAGGGTTCAACAAGCCTCGATCAGCTCAGTCAGAGCATCATCGGCAATCTGGGCCAGCAGGGCTGGCTGGTGGGTGAAAGGTTGACCCTGATGGCTCAGGGTGAAGCGCAGCGGGCCCGTCTGGTGGCGGCGGCCGGGCAGATTGCCGAGCTGGCGCGCAGTCAGATGGAGAACGCCGAAACCGTGATGGTGGCGGGATTGGGTTCCCTCTACCAACAGCAAGGTGCGCAGGCGACCCGGACGCTGGACCGCCTGCTGGAGCAGGATCTCGACTGGCTGGAGCAGATGACCGAGCTGCGTCATCGCACCCTGATGCAACAGCAGCGCATCGAGGAGATGTGGCGCAGCGAACGGCAGGAACAGTTGCAAACGCTATTGCAAGAGGGGCAGCGGGAGCTGGCCATCTTGCAACTGCGGGCCGGGGCGGTGACCGATCCGGCTCGCCGGCAGGCGATGGAGCAGGCGCTGACTGTGCTGGCGCAAAGCGACAAGCTGGTGCAACTGCGCAGTGACTGGCTCGGCAAGGGGGAGGCGCTGCGGGTGCTGGCCAATGCCAATGAGGCCCTGATGAGCAGCCTCAACCGGCAGGTCGGTGAGCTGGTCAGCCGTGCCCGCGATTCGCTGGGGCAGAGCCAGCAGGCGCTAAGCCAGCGCCTCAGGCTGCTGGAGCAGGCGCTGATGGCCATTGGCCTGCTCACGCTGCTACTACTGATGCTGCTGATGTGGCGCATGGTCTATGGCCGGATCGTCTGGCCGCTGCAACGGGCGGTGGCGGGGATGAGCCGGTTGGCGCGCGGGGATCTGGTCCCTCTTGAGCCGATCGCCAGCACCGGGCGCGATGAGTTGGCGGAGTTGGGCCGGGCCTTGCAGGTGTTTCGTGACAATGCGGTTGAGCTGGGCCGTTATCAGCGCGAGCTGGAGTCGCGGGTTGAGGAGCGCACCGGCCAGCTCAGCCACGCCAACGAGCGGCTCAATGAGGAGGTGGAGAAGCAGCGGCAGGCCCGCGCCGAGGCAGAGCAGGCCAACCGGGCCAAGTCGGTGTTTCTCGCCACCATGAGCCACGAGATCCGCACCCCCATGAACGGCATTCTGGGTGGCCTGACACTGCTGGAAGATACCCACCTGAGCGATACCCAGCAGCGCTATCTGGCCGCCATCGAACACAGTGGCGAATCCCTGCTGGAGATCCTCAACGACATTCTCGACTACTCCAAGATAGAGGCGGGCCATGTGGAGGCGCGCCGCGAACCCTTCCCCCTGTTCCAGCTGGTGGATGAGCTCAGCGCGTTGTTCCGGCCAAAGGCTGCGGCCAAGGGGGTCACCCTGGCGCTGGAATATGCGCCCGGGCTGGCGCCTGTGGTCGAGGGGGATCTGGGCAAGCTGCGGCAGGTGCTCGGCAACTTGCTCGGCAATGCGGTCAAGTTTACCGCCCGTGGCCAGATTACCCTGACTGTGGCGCCTCTTGCCTGCCAAGGCCCTTGCGCCGAGCCCTGCATCCGGTTTGTGGTGCGCGATACCGGCCCCGGCATTCCGGCCGATGAGCAGGAGGCGGTGTTCGAGGCGTTTCGCCAGCGCAAGCGCGATATAGGCCATCAGGGCGGCACCGGGTTGGGACTGGCGATCAGCCGCAAGCTGGTGGCCGCCATGGGGGGCGAGCTGATCCTTGCCAGCGAACCGGGCAAGGGGTGTGAATTCAGCTTCAGCCTGCCCTTGCAACGCTCGAGTGCCCAGCTGCCTGCCGAGGCGCAACCGCTGCACCTTGGCCAGTCCCGCGACATCCTGCTGGTGGAGGATAACGAGATCAACCGGCTGGTGGCGCACGGCATGCTGACCCGCCTCGGCCATCGCGTCACCCTGGCGGAGGATGGTCGCAGCGCGCTGGCGCTGGTGACCGAGCGCCCCTTCGAGCTGGCGCTGCTCGATATCAATCTGCCCGATATGGACGGCATGACCCTGCGCGAGGATCTGGCCGCCATCAGCGAGGAGATGCATGAGCGGCCGCTGCCCGCCATCGCCATCTCGGCCCAGATGTATCCGGAGGATATCCGCCACTGCCTTGCCGCCGGGTTTGTCGATTTTGTCGGTAAGCCGGTGCGGCTGGCTGTGCTGGCGAACGCCATAGATCAACTATTTCGGCAAGAAGGGGCCTCTATCGAGCCGCAGGTGCAATTATCTGCAGCCGTGCCCCCAACTAACCAGCCCGAGTGGGCCAATCCGGTGCTGGATGCCGATCTGCCCCTGCTCGGCATGGCGCGGATCCGCCAGCTGGTCGCGCTGTTTGAGTCGCAAGGGCGGGTGTTGGTGGATAAGTTGGCTCAGGGTGAGGGGAGTGAGCAACGTCAGCTGGCGCACAAGCTCAAGGGGAGTGCGCTGGCGCTGGGGTTGACCGAATTTGCCAGCCATTGCGCGGCCCTTGAGGCGGGAGGCGGGGAGCCTGCGACAATCGGGGCGCAATTTGAAGCGGCGGTGAGCGGGTTGCAGCAGTGGCTGACGGCCAACAGGGATGCACCGTTCTGATCCCTGCTGGCGATGTACGGCGTTTAGGGAGGGTGGCCAGCCCCTGCGCCGTTATTCGATCTCCCGAAATAGCACCTGCTTGCACTTGGCACAGACCCATTCCCGGCGAAAATCGGTCAGGTGCACCATGCCCACCTCCAGCAACTCGTGGTGGCCGCAGTGATAACAGAAGATGATGTCGCCATCGACTGATTCAGGGTGGGCCGCCAGATAGTCGGCTTTGGTGGGGAGTTGATCCCACGAGGTGGTGGGGAGATGTTTGCGTTGGCTGGTGTAGTAGACCCAGTAGAACAGAAAAAAGACAGCCAGGATCACGAATGTCAGCAGATGGTCCATCTTGAACTCCTCCGGTTAGGTGCAGCCCCTCGGATGCATGGCTGCAATCAGCTCCATCATCATTAAATTTGTTTCGAATGAATATGTTACAGGATGGATAAAGAGGGCGTTGTGATCCCCTTCGGGTTTTGCCCGCCCGCAGCGGGATGAAAAATGTGTCGTTTGGCGGAGCGGCCAGGGTATTGAACGGGGAGGGAATCTTGCTTTTTACAACATAAATTCAACATTTTTTTAGGTGGTTGGGCTGTCTCTTTGATCCAGCTCACGTTACAATGCCCGCGCCCACTTCACCTAACGCGCAAACGATTTTCAGGAGAGAAACGGATGTTGAAACGTGACATGACCATCGCCAATTATGATCCGCAATTGTGGCAGGCCATCACAGACGAAACCCGTCGTCAGGAAGAGCATATTGAGCTGATTGCGTCTGAGAACTACACCAGCCCCCGTGTCATGGAAGCCCAGGGCTCCCAGCTGACCAACAAGTACGCTGAAGGTTACCCCTCCAAGCGTTACTACGGTGGTTGCGAGTATGTGGATGTGGTCGAAACCCTGGCTATCGAGCGCGCCAAAGAGCTGTTCGGTGCCACTTACGCCAACGTGCAGCCGCACTCCGGCTCTCAGGCCAACAGCGCCGTTTACATGGCTCTGCTGCAGCCGGGCGACACCGTACTGGGCATGAACCTGGCACACGGCGGTCACCTGACCCACGGCTCTCCGGTCAACTTCTCCGGCAAGCTTTACAACATCGTGCCTTACGGTATCGATGAGTCCGGCAAGATCGACTACGACGACATGGAACGTCAGGCTGTCGAGCACAAGCCGAAGATGATGATCGGTGGCTTCTCCGCCTACTCCGGCATCGTTGACTGGGCCCGCATGCGCGAAATCGCCGACAAGGTCGGTGCCTACCTGTTCGTCGACATGGCCCACGTGGCGGGTCTGATTGCCGCTGGCGTCTACCCGAACCCGGTTCCCCACGCTCACGTGGTCACCTCCACCACCCACAAGACCCTGGCCGGTCCGCGCGGTGGTCTGATCCTCTCCGCCGCTGACGACGAGGAGCTCTACAAGAAGCTCAACTCTGCCGTCTTCCCGGGTGGTCAGGGTGGCCCGCTGATGCACGTCATCGCCGGTAAAGCCGTTGCCTTCAAAGAGGCGCTGGAGCCGGAGTTCAAGACCTATCAGGCTCAGGTCGTGAAAAACGCCAAGGCGATGGCTGCCACCTTTATCGAGCGCGGTTACAAGATCGTCTCCGGCGGTACCGACAACCATCTGATGCTGGTTGACCTGATCGGCCGCGAGCTGACCGGTAAGGATGCTGACGCTGCACTGGGCAAAGCCAACATCACAGTCAACAAGAACTCCGTGCCCAATGACCCGCGCTCCCCGTTCGTCACCTCCGGTGTGCGGATCGGTACCCCGGCCATCACCCGCCGTGGTTTCAAGGAAGCCGAGTCCATCGAGCTGACCCACTGGATCTGCGACGTACTGGACAACCACGACAACGATGCCGTGCTGGCCACCGTGCGTGAGAAGGTGCTGGATATCTGCCGCCGCTTCCCGGTTTATGGCTGATAAGCCAGACCGTTCGGTTTGAGACCAATGCCACCTGCGGGTGGCATTGTTTTTTCTGGCTTTTACCGGTTTTGGATGGCCGTGCTACACTGGCCGACCTAGATCCTGGCCCGCCGGGCCGGTCCCTGTTCCATTAACGCCGGAGGTCCGATGCATTGCCCATTCTGTAGTGCGGTTGATACCAAGGTGATCGATTCCCGTCTGGTGGCAGAAGGCCATCAGGTGCGCCGCCGTCGTGAGTGTTTGCTCTGTCACGAGCGTTTTACCACCTTCGAGATGGCCGAGCTGGTGATGCCCCGCGTCATCAAGTCCAACGGTTCCCGCGAGCCGTTCAATGAAGACAAGCTGCGCGCCGGCATCCTGCGGGCGCTGGAGAAGCGGCCGGTGAGCATGGAGGCCATCGAAAAAGCGGTCAACCATATCAAATCCCGCCTGCGTGCCACCGGCGAGCGCGAAGTCGCCTCCGAGCTGGTGGGCAATCTGGTGATGGATGAGCTCAAGAGTCTGGACAAGGTGGCCTATATCCGCTTTGCCTCCGTCTATCGCAGCTTCGAAGATATTCGCGAGTTTGGCGAAGAGATTGCCAAGCTGGAAAAGTAAACCGCCATTCTCACCCATGTTGCCGCGTCCGATTACGGTGCGCTAATCGAACCTACGATACTGCGTAAAGTCGAGATGTTTTGTCAAAGGAGCCCGGATGTTTAGTCAAGATGATTACCAATGGATGAGTCGGGCCCTCGAACTGGCCCGCCGCGGCCGCTACACCACGGCCCCCAACCCCTGCGTCGGTGCCGTGCTGGTCAAAGATGGTGTGGTGGTTGGCGAAGGGTGGCATCAGAAGGCGGGCGAGCCCCATGCCGAGGTTTACGCCCTGCGCGCCGCCGGTGACAACGCCCGTGGCGCTACCGCCTATGTAACCCTCGAACCCTGCTCCCATCACGGTCGTACTCCCCCCTGCGCCGAGGCGCTGATCAATGCTGGCGTGGCCCGGGTGGTGGCGGCCATGGTCGATCCCAATCCCCAGGTGGGCGGACGTGGCCTGCGGATGCTCTCCGAAGCGGGGATCAAGACAGATTTCGGCCTGCTGGCGAGCGAAGCCGAGGCGCTCAACCCGGGCTTTTTCAAGCGGATGCGTACCGCCTTCCCGCGGGTGACCGTCAAGCTGGGGGCCAGCCTCGATGGCCGCACCGCCATGGCGAGCGGCGAGAGCCAGTGGATCACCTCCCCGGATGCGCGCCGTGACGTGCAGCGGCTGCGGGCCCGCCACGATGCGGTGCTCTCCAGCGCCGAAACCGTGCTGGCCGATGGCGCTTCCCTGACCGTGCGCTGGGACGAGCTGCCCCCCTCGGTCAAGGCGAGCTACCCCAAAGAGACCCTGCGCCAGCCGCTGCGGGTCATCGTCGATTCGCAAAACCGCCTCACACCCGACTTGCCGCTGTTCCAGAGCGAGAGCCCGGTGCTGCTGGCTCGGCACAAGGCGTCCGGCGAGTGGCCCGAGTGGGTGCAGCAGTTGGAGCTGCCGCTGCTGGATGGCAAGCTGGATCTGGTCAGCCTCTTCATGCTGCTGGCCAAGCAGAATGTCAACTCGGTACTCATCGAGGCGGGCCCGCGGCTCTGCGGCGCTCTGCTGGAAAAAGGGCTGGTGGATGAGCTGGTGCTCTATCAGGCGCCCAAACTGATGGGTGACGAAGGGCGCGGCCTGTTCCATCTGCCGGGTCTGACCCGGCTGTTCCAGGCCCCCAAGCTCGCCATCAAGGATGTGCGCATGGTGGGGCCAGATATTCGCATTACCGCCAAAATAGCCTGATTTATCAATGTTCAAGGGGGCATAATCAGCCCCCGTCATCAGCAAGGTGATCTGCATGTTTACCGGAATTATCGAAGCGGTGGGAACCCTGGCCGAGCTGCGCCGTCAGGGCGATGACATGGCCCTCACCGTCCATGCACCGCATCTCGACTTCAGTGACGTCAAACTGGGCGACTCCATCGCCACCAACGGCGTCTGCCTCACCGTGGTGGCGCTGGGCGACAAGAGTTATACCGCCGACGTGTCGCTGGAAACCCTCTCCCGTACTGGCTTTGCCGCCGCCAGAGTGGGCGATCGGGTCAACCTCGAGAAGGCGCTGATGCCCACCTCCCGCCTCGGCGGCCATCTGGTCTCCGGCCATGTGGATGGGGTAGGGGAGGTGAAAAGCGTCTCCAGCAGCGGCCGTGCCATCGAGTACTGGATCAAGGCGCCGGGGGAACTCTCCCGCTATATCGCCGAGAAGGGCTCCATTGCGGTGGATGGCATCAGCCTCACCGTCAACGCGGTGCAGGGGGACCTTTTCCGCCTGACGATCGTGCCCCACACCGCGCAGGAGACCACTATTGCCAGCTGGAAGCCGGGTCACAAGGTCAACCTCGAGGTGGATCAGATCGCCCGTTATCTGGAGCGGCTGATGATGGGAAAAAGTCAGGAGAGCAGCGCCTCGACCCTGACCATGGAGACGCTGGCCAAGGCCGGTTTTCTCTGACGGTGTGCGCTGAGTCTGGCCACCAAAACGATTTTCTGTGATCCCGCTCTGATTGAAATGGAGCCGCTAGCCCCAATCTAGAGCAACATACACACGCATTTGCGTTGAGCCTGCGGGCTCAACCCCCAAGCACACTGATGGAGTAGCCCATGGCGCTGAGCACAACCCAGGAAATCATTGCCGATATCAAGGCTGGCAAGATGGTGATCCTGATGGATGACGAAGACAGGGAGAACGAAGGGGACCTCATCATGGCCGCCTCCTGCGTCCGTCCGGAGGATATCAACTTCATGGCCCGCTACGGCCGTGGCCTCATCTGCCTGACCCTGACCCGGGATCGCTGCAAGCAATTGGCGCTGCCGCTGATGGTGGATCGCAACAATGCCCAGTTCTCCACCGCCTTTACCGTCTCCATCGAGGCGGCAGAAGGGGTGACCACAGGTATCTCAGCCGCCGATCGCGCGGTGACCGTGCAGGCGGCTGTGGCGCCCAATGCCAAGGCGGCCGATCTGGTGCAGCCGGGCCACATCTTCCCGCTGATGGCGCAGGATGGCGGCGTGCTGACCCGTGCCGGTCACACCGAAGCGGGCTGCGATCTGGCCCGTCTGGCCGGTTTCGAGGCGGCCGCCGTCATCGTCGAGATCCTCAACGAAGATGGCACCATGGCGCGCCGTCCGGATCTGGAGGTGTTCGCCGAGCAGCATGGCATCAAGCTTGGCACCATCGCCGACCTTATCGAGTACCGCAACCAGCACGAGACCACGGTCGAGAAGGTGGCCGAATGCAAGCTGCCGACCGAGTTTGGCGAGTTCGACCTCATCACCTTCCGCGACACCATCGACAATCAGGTTCACTTCGCCCTGAAAAAGGGTGAGGTGCAGGCTGACCAGCCGACCCTGGTGCGGGTCCATCTGCACGATGTGCTGAGCGATCTGCTGCTGACCGACCGCCACGCCGCCCGCAGCTGGCCGCTGCCCAAATCCATGGCCCGCATCGCTGACGAAGGCGGGGTGCTGGTGATTTTGGGGGCGGAATCCCATGGCGCCGAGCTGCTGGCTAGGGTCAAGGGTTTTGAAGCCGCCGACAAGGGGTTGGCGCCGGAAGGAGCCAAGTGGCAAGGCACTTCTCGCCGCGTTGGTGTGGGTTCCCAGATCCTCAAGGCGCTCGGCGTGAGCAAGATGCGCCTGTTGAGCTCGCCGAAGAAGTACCATGCCCTCGGTGGTTTCGGTCTGGAAGTGGTTGAGTACGTCGGCGAGTAAAGCTCCACCAGAGAAGTACCATCCCCTTCCGGGTGGTTTCGGTTTGGAAGTGGTTGAGTACGTTGGCGAGTAACGTACTACCAGAGAAGTACCATCCCCTTCCGGGCGGTTTCGGTCTGGAAGTCGTGGAATTTACCGGCGAGTAAGCGCGCCGGACTGGTTAAATCGCGATCATGGCCGTCTATTGCGGCCATGGTTTTTGTCGTGGGTCTGTTGTGCTAGAATGTGCGCACTTTTGACTCCGGCCCTTTTGATTGCACAGATACAGGATTTCCAATGAAGGTTATCGAAGGAAATATCGCCGCTCCTGAGGCGCGCGTTGCTATTGTTGTTGCCCGTTTCAACAGCTTCATCAACGACAGTCTGGTGAACGGCGCGGTGGACGTACTGAAGCGTCAAGGTCAAGTGCAGGACAGCAACCTGACACTGGTAAAAGTGCCGGGCGCGGTTGAAATGCCATTGGTCATCAAGAAGCTGGCCAAGAGTGGTCAATACGATGCCATCGTGGCGGTCGGTACTGTCATCCGTGGCGGCACCTACCACTTCGACCTGGTGGCAAACGAGAACAGCAAGGGCATGGCCCAGGTAATGATGGAATATGAAATTCCCGTTGCCTTCGGTGTGCTGACCACTGAAAACATTGAACAAGCCATCGAGCGTGCAGGTACCAAGGCGGGTAACAAGGGTGCAGAGGCTGCACTGGCAGCGCTCGAAATGATCAACGTCCTGAAAGAACTGGACGTGTAACGAGGAGAAGTACATTGAAACCGTCTGAGCGCCGTAAAGCCCGCCATTGCGCCACCCAGGCCATCTACCAGTGGCAGATGACCAAGGCTAACGTGGGTGACATCGAAGAGCAGTTCAAGATCGATCAGGACACCAAGGGTGTAGACCTGAACTATTTCCGCGATCTGCTGTTCGGGGTAGCCCTCCACTGCAGCGAGCTGGACAAGGTGTTTGCACCTTTCCTCTCCCGTCCGCTGGAAGAAGTGGACATGGTGGACAAGGCGATCCTGCGTCTGGCGACCTACGAGCTGACCCGTCGTGATGATGTACCGCCGCGCGTGGTCATCAACGAAGCGATCGAGCTGGCCAAAGCTTTTGCTGCCGATGACAGCCACAAGTTTGTCAACGGTGTACTGGACAAGGTGATCAAATCGCTGAACAAGCGTTGATCCTGCTGTCCGTCAGCATCTAAGAGAGGAGCCAGCTTATTGCTGGCTTTTTACTGTATGGGTGAATTTGAGCTGATTGATAAGTACTTCAAGGTTCCCCACGCCCGCAAGGACGTGGTGATGGGCCCTGGAGATGACTGTGCCCTGCTGACCCTGCCCCCCGATACCCAGCTGGCGGTGAGCACCGACACTCTGGTGAGCGGCGTACACTTCTTTCCCGACATGGATCCGGTGGATCTCGGCTACAAGGCGCTGGCGGTCAATCTCTCCGATCTCGCCGCCATGGGGGCCGAGCCGCGCTGGGTGTCGCTGGCGCTGACCTTGCCTGCCATTAACGAAGGTTGGGTCGCCGGTTTTGCCGAAGGGTTCCTGGAGCTGGCCGAGTACTACAATGTGGCGCTGGTGGGCGGAGACATGACCCGCGGGCCGCTCTCCATCACCATCTCGGTGAAGGGATCGGTGCCTGCCGGTCGCGCCCTGATGCGCAGCGGTGCCAAAGCCGGTGACGGCATCTATGTGACCGGCACTCTGGGTGATGCCGCCCTGGCGCTTTCCCACCTGCTGGGCAAACGCACCCTCAACGAGAACCAGCTGGCCGCCGTGCTGCCACGGCTCGACCACCCCCACCCCCGCATTCTGGCCGGTCAGGCGCTGCGCGGGCTGGCGGGTAGTGCGCTGGATCTCTCCGACGGTCTGGCATCGGACCTCGGCCATATCCTCAAGGCCTCCGGCGTGCGGGCCCAGATCGATCTCGATCTGCTGCCGCTCTCGCCGGTGCTGCAGGATGCGGTGAGCGAGCAGGAGGCGTGGCAACTGGCGCTGGCCGGTGGCGATGACTACGAGCTCTGCTTCACCGTACCGGAGGAGCACCGCGGCGCGCTCGATACGGCGCTGGCCCACAGCGGGGTCAAGTTCAGCCGCATCGGCCGCATCGTGGCGGGCGAGCCGGGCATCGACTACCTGCGTGGCGACCAAGCGGTCGAGCTGCAACTGAAAGGGTGGGATCACTTCGCATGAGTTTGTTCAGGATAAAGCCCGAGCTGACACGACTGGATCTGAAAAATCCGCTTCATTTTTTGGCGGTGGGGTTTGGTTCCGGTCTCAGCCCCAAAGCGCCGGGCACCATGGGCACCCTGGCGGCCATTCCGCTCTACCTGCTGGTGAGCGGGCTGCCGACCCACTGGTTTATCGCCTTGCTGGCGGTGGGTTTTGTTGTGGGGATCCGTATCTGCCAGAGCGCCACCGATGCCATCGGTATGCCGGATCACGGCGCCATCGTCTGGGACGAGGTGATCGGTTTTGGCGTCACCATGATCGCCGCGCCTGCCGGCTGGGAGTGGGTGGTGGCGGGCTTCGCGCTGTTCCGGTTGTTTGATGTGCTCAAGCCCTGGCCCATCTCCTGGTTTGATCGCCGGATCCACGGTGGCCTGGGCATCATGCTGGACGATCTGATCGCCGGCCTGTTCGCCCTGTTTTGTATGCAATTACTGGCATTCTGGCTCGGTTGAGAGCCATCTTCCGGGGGATGACCGTTCTGGCATCCCCCGATTTATATCTGCTTAATTTTCATTCATCGGCATATGCTGCCGTTTATCATCCATTTCACATAAATATTCACTACTCATTCGGGGCTGGTGATTGTTTTGGAAATAGTGATAAATGCTGCTTGTTGCGTTGTTGTTGAAATTAAAGTAATGATACCAATAGATGTACGGACGCACCGGCCATTTGTGTGATGAAAATCATCATTTATCTCTGCCGAATTGGTGGTTATCTGCACAAAACATTGCGGAATTGTATAACTCAATCATTTACACCCGTGGTCAAACCGTCTAAGTTACTCGCGGGTTATTCCAAAAAAATGCAAAAAACCCGCCCGGATCGCTGGTTTCGCTGCCTCATGGATTGAGCAAATATTGCCCAAGGTAACAACCGGCATCTGCGGCTGATTTACGGACGAATTATTTGGGACGGATGTCCCCCGCAGAGGTAAACATGTCCTTGCTCGAAGTAAAGAACTTGCGGATCGAGTACCCCTCCCGCTACGGGGTGCTGGCCGCGGTAAAGGATCTCTCTTTCTCTATCGAAAAGGGTGAGATTGTCGGGGTGGTCGGTGAATCCGGCGCCGGCAAGTCCACAATCGGCAACGCCGTTATCGACCTCCTGAGCCCGCCGGGTCGCATCGCCCGTGGCGATATCTATCTCAATGGCGAGCTCATCTCCGGCAAGAGCCAGAACGAGATGCGGGCCATCCGTGGCTCCCGTATCGGGTTCATCTTCCAGGACCCCATGACCTCCCTCAACCCGCTGTTCACCGTTGAGCATCAGTTGGTGGAGACCATTCTGGCCAATACCGATCTCTCTCGCGAGGCCGCTTTTGCCAAGGCGCTGGAGCTGATGGGGGCGGTGGGTATTCCGCAGCCGGAGCTGCGCATCAAGCAGTATCCGCACCAGTTCTCCGGTGGCATGCGTCAGCGGGTGGTTATCGCCATTGCGCTCTCCTGCGATCCGGAGCTGATCATCGCCGATGAGCCGACTACGGCGCTGGACGTTTCCATTCAGGATCAGATCCTCCAGCTTATCCGCGCACTCTGCAAAGAGCGTCAGGTGGGCTGCATGCTGGTGACCCACGACATGGGGGTGGTCTCCAACGTTACCGACAAGGTGGCGGTGATGTATCGCGGCGATCTGGTGGAGTTCGGCCTGACCGAACAGGTGTTGGGCAGCCCCAATCACCCCTATACCCGCAGCCTCATCTCGGCGGTCCCCCGTTCCGATGTGAAGCTGGTGCGCTTCCCGCTGGTCTCCTATATCGAGGATGCCAGTGCGCCGGATACCAATATCGACCTCAAGACTCACTGGCTCGGCCAGAGTCAGGACGAGCGTGCCTATGAAGGGGCGCTGCTGCGGGTGGAGAACGTCGATCTGAAGTTCGTCACCAAGGACTCCATCTTCCCGAGCCGCCGCCAGTATGTGCGCGCCTGCAACAACATCAGCTTCGAGATCTTCGAGGGTGAAACCTTCGGTCTGGTGGGGGAGTCGGGCTCCGGCAAATCGACTATTGCCCGCGCCATCACAGGCCTCTATCCGCCTGATACCGGCAAGATCTTCTTCGAGGGGATCGATCTGACTGCCCTCAAGAGCGAGCGTGAGCGTCGCCCGCTGCGTCGCCAGATGCAGATGGTGTTCCAGAACCCCTATTCGTCGATGAACCCGCGCATGAAGGTGCGCGACATCATTGCCGAGCCGATCCGCTTCCATCAGCTGGCGAGCAGCGAGAGCCAGATCGAGGGGATTGTCGGCGATCTGCTGGATCATGTGGGTCTTGGCCGTGGTGCTGGCCTCAAGTATCCCCACGAGTTCTCCGGCGGTCAGCGCCAGCGTATCTCCATTGCCCGCGCACTGGCCACTCGCCCGCGCTTCCTTATCTGTGACGAGCCGACCTCGGCGCTGGATGTGTCGGTGCAGGCCCAGATCCTCAACCTGCTCAAGGATCTGCAGCAGGAGCTCAAGCTCACCATGCTGTTTATCAGCCACGATCTGCCGGTGATCCGCCAGATGTGCGACCGCATCGGGGTGATGCAGCACGGTCATCTGGTGGAGGTGGCCGAGACCGAGAAACTCTTTACCAATGCCGAGCATGAGTACAGCCGCAAGCTGATCTCCCTCATGCCGGAGTTCAAGGGAATGTCCCGCGAGGGGCTGGAAATCGCAAGCTAGGAGAGCGCCGGTGCGCCGGTCTGCTTGTCAAAAAAGTGTCATAAGAAAGCCAAAAGCATGGAGAACAAGATGAAGAAAGGATTGTCCAAGATTGCCCTGGCGCTGTTTGCCGCCGGTTTCGCCTTCAGTGTCTCAGCCGCTGATATCAAGGTGGGTGTCGCTTCTGACGCCACTTCGCTGGATCCGCAGGAGCAGCTCTCCGGTCAGACCCTGGAGATGTCGCACCTGGTATTCGATCCCCTGATGCGTTACACCCAGGACCTGCAGTTCGAGCCCCGTCTGGCCGAGAAGTTCGAGCGTGTCGATGACAAGACCGTCCGCTTCCACCTGCGCAAAGGGGTCAAGTTCCACTCCGGTAACGATTTTACCGCCGATGATGTGGTGTGGACCGTTAACCGCCTGAAATCCTCCGTCGACTTCAAGGCGATCTTCGATCCCATCAGCGAAGTGAAGAAGGTAGATGACTACACCGTCGATTTGATCACCGCCAAGCCCTTCCCGCTGGTGCTGCAGACCGTCACCTACATCTTCCCGATGGACTCCAAGTTCTACACCGGCAAGACCGAAGCGGGCAAAGACAAGGCCGAGATCGTCAAGAATGGCGACTCCTTTGCATCGACCAATGTCTCCGGTACTGGCCCGTTCACCGTCAAGTTCCGCGAGCAGGGTGTGAAGCTCGATTATGCCCGCAACGCCAACTACTGGGACAAAGCCTCCAAGGGTAACGTTGAGAACCTGACCGTGGTGCCCATCAAGGAAGATGCGACCCGTGTTGCAGCCCTGCTGGGTGGCGACGTGGACATGATCTATCCGGTTGCGCCCAACGATCTGGAGCGCGTGAAGAATGGCAAGGACTCCCAGCTGGTCACCCTGTCCGGTACCCGCGCCATCATCATCGAGCTGAACCAGAACACCAACCCGGCACTGAAAGACAAGCGCGTGCGTCAGGCGATCAACTACGCCATCAACCAGGTGGGCATTGTCGAGAAGATCAACAAGGGCTTCGGTACCCCTGCTGGCCAGCTGAGCCCGAAAGGCTATGCCGGTCACAACGAGGCACTGGTGCCCCAGTATGATCTGGCCAAGGCCAAGGAGCTGATGAAAGAGGCCGGTTACGAGAAAGGCTTCAAGATGACCTTCATCTCCCCGGCTGCCCGCTACGTCAACGACGTCAAGATTGCCCAGGCTGTCTCTGCCATGCTGGCCAAGATCAACATCAAGGTGGATCTGAAGACCATGCCGGTGGCCCAGTACTGGCCCGAGTTTGACAAGTGCGCCGCGGACATGCAGCTGATCGGCTGGCACTCCGACACCGAAGATACCGCGAACTTCTTCGAGTTCCTGACCTTCACCAAGGACGCCAAGACCGGTATGGGTCAGTACAACTGCGCCGGTTATGCCAACGCCGAAGCTGACAAGCTGGTGATGGATGCCAACGCCGAGACCGATCCGGCCAAGCGTGCCGAGATGCTGAAGAAGGTCGAAGCCATGCTGATCGAAGATGCTGCCTACGTGCCGTTGCACTGGGAAGATCTGGCCTATGGCGCCAAGAAGAACGTCGACATCAAGCCGGTGGTCAACGTGATGAACTTCCCTTACCTGGGTGACCTGGTGGTCAGCAAGTAAGAGAACGTCGCAAGGAAGGACGGGGCGGGGTGGTCAGCTGGTCACTCCGCCCACTAACAGAAGCCTGTGCCACGACACAGGCCACGTAGAAGGACAAGCATGTTTACATTCCTGCTGAAACGGTTCTATCAGGCCGTGATAGTGATGTTCGTCATCAGCCTGGTCGCCTTCTCCATCCAGGATAATCTGGGTGACCCGTTGCGCGAGCTGGTGGGACAATCCGTCTCCGAAGCCCAGCGTCACGAGTTGCGCGAGAAGATGGGCCTTAACGATCCCTTCCTCATCAAATACAGCCGCTTTTTGAAAAATGCGGTGCATGGGGATTTGGGCACCTCCTATTTCTTCAAGCGACCCGCTCTCGAGGTGATCCTCGACAAGCTGGTGGCTACCCTTGAGCTGGTGTTTGCTGCCGCGCTCATCATTGTGGTGGTCTCCATTCCACTCGGTGTCTATTCGGCGATCCGCCCGCGCAGCATACCCACCAAGATCATCATGGCGGGGAGCAGTATCGGTATCTCGATCCCGGTATTTTTGACCGCCATCATGCTGATGTATCTCTTCTCCATCCAGCTGGGCTGGCTGCCTGCCTATGGCCGCGGCGAGACCCGTAACCTGCTGGGCTGGGAGTCGGGCTTCTTCACCTGGGACGGCATCCTGCACCTGATCCTGCCGGCGGTGTCGCTCTCTTCCATCATGCTGCCGCTGTTTATCCGGCTGGTGCGCTCCGAGATGCTGGAGCAGCTCTCCTCCGAGTACGTCAAATTCGCCCGCGCCAAAGGGCTGGATAACAATAAGGTCTACTATCAGCACGCCCTCAAAAACACCATGCTGCCGGTCATTACCGTCGGCGGGGTGCAGATCGGCACTATGGTGGCCTACACCATTCTGACCGAGAGTGTGTTCCAGTGGCCGGGTACCGGCTTCCTGTTTCTTGAAGCGATCCACAGGGTCGATACCCCGCTGATCACCGCCTACGTCATCTTCGTGGGACTGATCTTCGTGGTGACCAATACCCTGGTCGACCTGCTCTACGGGTTGATCAACCCGACCGTTAACCTGACTGCCAAGGGGTAAGCGCATGACTAATGCTGTAACTGCAAGCCCAAGCCGTTGGGCACGATTCAAGAACTCTGACATCGTCTACTACTTCCTGCGGGACAAGGTAGCCATGTTCAGCTTTGCGGTGTTTGTGGTGTTCGTGCTGGCGGCGCTGCTGGCGCCCTGGCTCGCTCCGCACAACGTCTATGACCAGACCAGTTTTGATCTGATGGATGCCGAGTTGCCCCCCTCCTGGCTCGAAGGTGGCGAGGAGCGCTTCTGGCTCGGTACCGACAACCAGGGGCGGGATATCTGGAGCACCATCCTCTATGGCGCCCGTATCTCCCTCACTATCGGTCTGTTTGCGGTGGCGCTGCAGCTGGTGCTCGGTATCGTCATCGGTCTGATTGCTGGTTACTTCGGTGGCCGCATCGACAACCTGCTGATGCGCTTTGCCGATGTGCAGTTGTCGTTCTCCACCATGATGGTGGCGATCATCATCTCCGCCATCTTTCAGGCAACCTTTGGCTCCGAGTTCTACTCGAAGTTCGCCATCATGATGCTGGTGGTGATCATCGGTATCGCCGAGTGGCCGCAGTATGCCCGTACCGTGCGCGCCTCTGTGCTGGCGGAGAAGAAGAAGGAGTATGTGGAAGCAGCCAAGGTGATGGGGTTCCGCGCCCCGCGCATCATGTTCCGCCACATTCTGCCCAACTGTTTGTCGCCCATTCTGGTGATCTCCACCGTGCAGGTGGCCAACGCCATCATGAGCGAGGCGGCACTCTCCTTCCTCGGTCTGGGAATGCCGGTTGATCAGCCCTCGCTCGGTTCGCTTATCAGCGTCGGCTTCAACTACATCTTCTCCGGTTCCTGGTGGATCACCGCCTTCCCGGGAATCTGTCTGGTGGTGCTGGTGCTGGTCATCAACCTGCTGGGCGACTGGCTGCGGGATGTGTTTAACCCCAAGATCTACAAAGGTTGATAACCTGCGCAAGAACTTACTGCGAGGCCGTGATCAAGGCTCATGTGCTGCTCGGAATCCTCATGTATTCACATATACTCCGGTTCCTGCGCTGCTCTTTACCTTGTTGACGGACTTCTCGCAACAGTTCTTGAACAGGTTCTAGATTATGAAGAACAAGAAGGGCGCCAGTGAGGCGCCCTTCTTTTGCTTGATAGCTTTAAGCGTTATCAGGCTTGCAGCCAGCTTTCGATACTGCGCTGGATGCCTGCATCGTCCAGACCAAGCAGGGCATAGATCTCCTGCTGGGTACCCTGTTCCACGAAGCGATCCGGCAAGCCGAGGTTGAGTACCGGCTTGCACTGTTTATTGCGCATCAGCAGCTCGTTCACCGCCGAACCGGCGCCGCCCATGATAGCGTTGTCTTCGATGGTGACGAAGTGATCGTGGCTGGCCGCCAGCGACAGCACCAGCGCCTCATCCATCGGTTTGACAAAGCGCATGTCCACCAGGGTGGCATCCAGCGCTTCGGCGGCCGTTTTCGCGTGGTGCAGCAGGGTGCCAAAGGCCAGAATAGCGGTACCCTTGCCCTCTCGCAGGATACGTCCCTTGCCGAGCTCCAGTGCCTGCATCTCTGACGAGATGGGGGAATCGCTCAGACTGCTGCCGCGGGGGTAACGCACGGCGACAGGGCCTTGCTGAAGATAGCCGGTATAGAGCATCTGGCGGCACTCGTTCTCGTCAGATGGCGTCATCACCACCATGTTGGGCACGGTACGCAGGAAGCTGATGTCGAATGCCCCCTGATGGGTCGGACCATCGGCGCCCACTAGACCGGCTCGGTCGATGGCGAACAGCACCGGCAGATCTTGCAGCGCCACGTCATGGATCACCTGATCGTAGGCGCGCTGCAGGAAGCTCGAATAGATGGCCACCACCGGCTTCTTGTCGGCGATGGCAAGACCCGCGGCGAACGTGACCGCATGTTGTTCGGCAATAGCCACATCGAAGTAGCGATCCGGATACTGCTGGCTGAATTTCACCAGCCCGGAGCCTTCTCGCATGGCAGGGGTGATGCCGACCAGCTTTTCGTCTTTGGCCGCCATGTCACACAGCCACTGGCCGAAGATGGCGGAGAAAGTGGGTTTGGCGGCGCTCGCTTTCGGCAGGGAACACTCGTCCGGATTGAACCTGGGCACGGCGTGATAACCGATGGGGTCTTTTTCGGCTGGCTCGTAGCCCTTGCCCTTCTTGGTCTTGACGTGCAGCAGCTGCGGACCCTTGAGATTGCGCATGTTGCGCAGGGTCTCGACCAGCGCTTCTATATCGTGACCGTCGATGGGGCCGATGTAGTTGAAGCCGAACTCCTCGAACAGGGTGCCGGGCACCACCATCCCCTTGAGGTGCTCTTCGGCCCGCTTGGCCAGCTCCTTGACCGGCGGCAGACCGGCCAGCACCTTCTTGCCGCCTTCGCGGATGGTGGTGTAGAGCTTGCCAGACATGACTCGGGCCAGATGGTTGTTGAGCGCGCCGACATTCTCGGAGATGGACATCTCGTTGTCGTTGAGGATCACCAGCATGTCTTTATGGACATCGCCAGCGTGGTTGAGCGCTTCAAAGGCCATCCCCGCCGTGATGGCGCCATCTCCGATCACCGCAACGACCTTGCGACCCAGCCCTTCGCTCTCGGCGGCGACCGCCATACCGAGTGCGGCACCGATGGAGGTGCTGGAGTGGCCGACGGAGAGCACGTCGTACTCGCTCTCGCCACGCCAGGGGAAGGGGTGCAGACCATCCTTCTGACGGATGGTGTGGATCTGGTCGCGGCGTCCGGTCAGGATCTTGTGGGGATAGGCCTGATGGCCCACATCCCAGATCAGCCGATCGAACGGGGTGTTGTAGACGTAGTGCAGGGCCACGGTCAGTTCGACCGTGCCGAGACCGGAGGCAAAGTGTCCGCTGGAGCGGCTGACAGAGCGCAGCAGATATTCGCGCAGCTCGTTGCACAGCACCGGCAGCCGATCTTTGGGCAAGGAACGCAGCTCGACCGGAGTGTCCGCGAGGGCCAGGTTGGGGAAATTGCTAATATCAACGCTCATATTGTTACTGTTATCCAGCGTTTAGTGGGTTCGCTCGATGATGTAATCGGCAAACGCTTCCAGAATGTCGGTATTGTAGGGCAAGGATTGCAGGGCTGTTAAGGCTTTCCCATGCAGTTCGCGAGCCAGCTCACGGGCATTTTCGAGTCCGAGCAGGGCCGGATAGGTACTTTTCTCCAGCGCCAGGTCAGAACCTTGCGGCTTGCCCAAGGTGGCGGTATCACCTGTGATGTCGAGGATGTCATCCTGCACCTGGAAGGCCAGCCCGATGGCTGCTGCGTAGGTTTGCAGGGCCGCCAGCGTGGCGTCATCGACATCGGCTTTGCACAGGGCGCCGAGCGCCACGGCGCACTCAATCAGCGCACCGGTTTTGTGGCGGTGTACCTGCTCCAGCTCGGCGAGCGAGATCTGGCGCCCTTCGGCCTGCAGATCCAGCGCCTGACCGCCGCACATACCGAGATAGCCGGAGGCGCGGGCGAGGGTACTCAGCATCCGCACCCGGTTGGCCATCAAGGAGTCAGGCATGGGGTGATCGGCCAGAATGGAGAACGCCAGGGTCTGCAGCGCATCACCGGCCAGAATGGCGGTTCCTTCGTCAAACGCCTTGTGAACGGTTGGCTGACCACGACGCAAGTCGTCGTTATCCATGGCGGGCAGATCGTCGTGCAGCAGGGAGTAGGCGTGGATGCACTCCACGGCAGCCGCAGGGCCATCCAGCAGTTCGCTCTTGACGCCCAGCATCTCGCCGACCGCGTAGACCAGAAACGGGCGAACCCGCTTGCCGCCCAGCAGCAGGCCATAACTCATGGCATCGCGCAGGCGCGGCGCCATGGCGGGCAAGGATTCAAGTTGTGCTGACAGACAGTCGTCAATACGCTGACGATGCAGACGGGAAAAATGGTCCAGCGCCACTCACTCTTCTCCTTGTTCTGGCTGGAAGGGGGCAAGCTGGTCACTGCCATCGGCCTTGCTCAGCAGGATCTGGATCTTCTGCTCGGCTTGCTCCAGCTTTTGTTGGCCAGCCCGCACCAGATGGATTCCCTGCTCGAACTGTTTGAGGGCCTCCTCCAGCGGTAGGGAACCTTGCTCCAGCTGATGAACGATGGTTTCCAGCTCTTCGAGAGTGGCGTCAAAACTCAGACGGTCGATTTTTTTACTGGCCATGTCCATCCTCGGGAATTGAAAAAACGGCTTATATTAACATCGACCGCCCACCGGGGGGAGGCTGAAAAACGCTGCCTCCTCAAACTCTCGATAAACTGGCCGATAATGAACCATGATTCTCAGTGGATGCATGCTTGCCGCTTGGGTCGCAATAGCAGAAAATTCAACAAACTATAATTGGGCATAAGAACCGGTGACAGGAGTAGGGACGTGGATCTAGGCAGTCTGATAGGGATAGTGCTGGGTTTCGGGGTGGTGGTGTACGGCATGCTGCTGGGGGGCCCCATGAGCATGTACGTCGACATGCCATCGGTCTACATCACCGTATTGGGCTCCATCTTCATCGCCATGATGAAGTTCAACCTAGGCCAGTTTCTGATGGCGTTTAAGGTCGCTGGTAAAGCTTTTATGTACAAGGGCGACAAGCTGGAAGACCTCATAGTTAAAGCCGTTGAGCTTGCCGATGCCGCCCGTAAAGGCGGATTTCTGGCGCTTGAAGCGGCCGAGATTCCCAATCCCTTCATGAAAAAAGGGATCGATATGCTGGTGGATGGCCATGATGCCGATGTAGTGCGCGCAGTGATGGAAAAGGATATCGAGTTGACTGCCGAACGTCACGTCATTGCGATCAAGGTGTTCCGTACCCTTGGGGATCTTGGCCCGGCGATGGGGATGATCGGTACGCTGGTGGGTCTGGTGGCCATGTTGGCCAATATGAGTGATCCCAAATCTATCGGTCCTGCCATGGCTGTAGCCCTCTTGACCACTCTGTATGGTGCGATCGAAGCCAACATGCTGGCCATCCCGATAGCCGACAAGCTGGAACTGCGAAGCGGCGAAGAGCGCCTTAGCCGTTCGCTGATCCTCGATGCCATCATGGGGATCCAGGATGGCCAAAACCCGCGGGTGATCCAGTCCATGCTGCAGAACTATCTGAACCAGTCCAAACGCAACAACGGCAGTGAGTAGGGAGCCCTATGTCTGATTGCAAATGCCCGCCTCCCGGCCTGCCCGGTTATATGGGGACCTTCGCCGACCTCATGTCTCTGCTGATGTGCTTTTTCGTGTTGTTGCTCTCCTTTGCCGAGATGGATGTGCAGAAGTTCAAGCAGATTGCGGGGTCCATGGAGAAGGCATTCGGGGTCCAGAATATCCTTGAGGTGAAAGATATTCCGAAGGGAACTTCTGTCATTGCCCAGGAGTTCCGTCCTGGCCGCCCAGAGCCAACCCCGATTGATACCGTGATGCAGCAGACCATGGACATGACCCAGACCGAGCTGGATTTTTTGCCCGGTGAGGCCGAGCAGGCAGGTGGTCAGGACAAGAGTGATGGCAAGCAGACGGGGGGGGACACAGCTCAGGATGCTCAGAAGGCGCAGCAGCAGTCCAATACCTTGGCAAAGGCGCTGGCCGAGCAGATGAAAGATCAGATCCAGGATGGTGCCATCGAAATCGAGGCGTTGGGACAGCAGATTATTATCCGGATCAGGGAAAAAGCCTCCTTCCCGGCTGGCTCGGCGTTTCTGCAACCCCAGTTCTGGCCGGTTATTCGCAAGGTCGCGACCCTGCTCAAGGATGTACCGGGTGAAATCACCATCTCCGGTCACACCGACAACGTGGCGACCGAAGATGAGCTGTTCCAGTCCAACTGGGAGTTGTCGTCGCAACGGGCGGTGGCGGTGGCGCACCAGATGCTGAAGGTCCCCGGTTTTGATCAGGGGCGACTGGTGGTGCAGGGGATGGCGGACTCCCAACCATTGGTGCCCAATACCACCCCGGAAAATCGTCGGATGAACCGGCGGGTGGAGATCGCCATCATGCAGGGCAAACCGACTGTTTCGGCCCCCATTTCCGTACCGGAAGGGAAGTAAGTGAAGGGAATGTCGATGACGCAAGTGGGATCTGCATCAGGGGGCCGACATGGATTTTGTGTTGGCTTCATATTAAGATGCGCCATCCGAACCGAGTGCTGCGGCGTCCTGACAGATAGCCGCAGCTTCTATTTTCAAGCAACCCAGGTTTCGACTATGAATCATACTCCGATGACTGTTCGCGGCGCTGAGAAGCTGCGCGAAGAGCTCGAATATCTCAAGACCGAGCTTCGTCCCCAGATTATCGAAGCGATTGCTGAAGCCCGTGAGCACGGTGATCTGAAAGAGAATGCCGAATACCATGCCGCCCGTGAGCAGCAGGGGTTCTGTGAAGGCCGCATTCAGGAAATTGAAGCCAAGCTCTCCAATGCCCAGGTGATCGATGTCACCAAGATGACCAACAATGGTCGCATCATCTTTGGTGCCACCGTGACCCTGCTCAAGAGCGAAACAGAGGAAGAGGTTATCTACCGCATCGTGGGTGACGATGAGGCTGACATCAAGCAGAACCTTATCTCTGTCAACTCTCCGATTGCCCGCGCTCTGATTGGCAAGGAAGTGGACGATGTGGCGCTCGTCAAGACGCCCGCAGGTGATGTGGAGTACGAAATCCTGGACGTTGCCTACATCTGATGTAGTTAATGCGGGATGAGACGGGGGAGCACTTGCTCCCCTGTTTGTTGCGCTTCAGGCTGGTTGGTAAGCGTCGTTGAAGGTGTCCTGATGGCGCTGAAACAGCCAGTGACGAAGTCGCTCTATGTTTGCCTCGCTCATCTGGAAACTGAGTGCCCAGGTTGCACGGTCTGCATTAGATTTGACCCGTCTCACCAGCCTGGCCTGCAAGGGAAATGGCGCCTCTGTGGCGATCTGCAGAGTTCCCTGCAAGGTAGTATTCGCCATCATATCTGTGGGCAGATCTTCCACGATGAGGCCATTGAGCGAAAGGCTCAGCACTTGGAGTACTCCATGAGCTGTTTGCAGTGTCGCTTTCTGGGCAAGTCTCCAAGCTCTTGGCTGGGCAAACCCCAGCTCCCGGATCAGTGGCGCAGCGAGCCGAGGCTCGACAAAGCCATCTTCTCTCTGGATAAAGGTGAGGGGGAATCGCAACTGATGGCCTGCATAGCGGGCTTCCAATACCAGCTGTTCGGCTTTTTGCAGCAAGCCAAGCATGGGGTTGTCGAGATGTCCGCTCAGAAGGTGGGTCGCCTCCGTGCATCCCAGCTCCCGCAACATGGTCAGTTCATCGTCGGTCAGAATAGGATGGTGAGCCATGGCACGTGTCCGAAACTATTCATCGCAGGTTAAGGGCTTGGCGACTACTGTGGCAAGCGACTCGGGAAGAAGTGAAATAAGGAAAGAGCAATGCTCTTTCCTTTTACTTGCGAGGCAGCTGGATTTTGGGTTCGTTGGCCTGACGATAGATGGTCAGCACATGACCCATGCTCTGTACTTTTACAGAGCCTGTTTCACGGACGATGGCATCCATAACCAGTTGTTTCATCTCGCGATCTTCAGAGGCAACCTTAACCTTGATCAGCTCGTGATGGTTCAGCGCCAGATCGATCTCCGCCAGTACACCTTCGGTCAGACCGTGCTGACCCAGCAGGACGACAGGCTTGAGGCTGTGGGCAAGGCCCTTGAGGTACTGTTTCTGTTTATTGTTGAGAATCATCGCAATTTCTTCATAAGTCAGGGTTGAAAGGGGCGTATTCTACCCCCACTTAGCCCTTAATACTAATAACCCTTGTGGTTTTTTAAAGCCGATTATCATGACCCAGAAAAAACGTTCCGCCAGCTCCACCCGCTGGTTAAAAGAACATTTCGACGATCAATACGTCAAAAAAGCCCAGAAATTGGGGCTGCGTTCCCGTGCTGTTTTCAAGATCGACGAGATCCAGGGCAAAGACCGCCTGTTGAAAAATGGCATGACGGTAGTGGATTTGGGGGCTGCCCCCGGCGGCTGGTCCCAATTCGCGGTCGAGCAGGTTGGCGAATCGGGTCGGGTCATCGCCTGCGATATTCTGCCTATGGATCCCATTGCCGGTGTCGATTTCCTGCAGGGGGACTTTCGGGAGGAAACTGTACTCGGTGCCTTGCTGGAGCGAGTCGGACCCGACAAGGTCGATGTCGTGATGTCCGACATGGCCCCCAACATGAGCGGCACCCAGCAGGTGGATCAGGCTCGTGCCATGTATCTGGTCGAGTTGGCTCTGGACATGTGTCATCAGGTATTGCGCAGTGACGGCAGTTTTGTGGTGAAGGTGTTTCAGGGGGAGGGCTTTGATGCCTATCTGAATGAAATTCGGAAACTTTTCTCCGCCGTTAAAATTCGTAAACCAGACTCATCCCGCGCCAGATCACGGGAAGTCTACATTGTGGCTACCGGTTTTAAACTGTAGTACCCTAACCTTCATCGTTAACTGTCAGTCTGCGAGGTTACTGATTTGAGTGACATGGCGAAAAACTTAATCCTGTGGCTGGTCATCGCCGTCGTATTGATGTCGGTGTTCAATAGCTTCAGCCCCAGCGATACCACCAGTCGCCAGCTGGACTATTCCAGCTTCGTTAAAGAGGTGACCCAAGATCAGATCCGTGAAGTGCGGATGGACGGTAAGGTCATTAATGGCGTCAAGCGTACTGGTGAACGATTCACCACCATCATCCCGGCGCCGGATCCCCAGCTGCTCAACGATATGCTCAATCACAACGTCAAGGTGATGGGCGAGAAGCCGGAAGAGCCGTCTTTGCTGACCTCTATCTTCATCTCCTGGTTCCCGATGTTGCTGCTGATCGGTGTCTGGGTCTTCTTCATGCGTCAGATGCAGGGCGGCGGTGGCAAAGGCGCCATGTCGTTTGGCAAGAGCAAGGCTCGCCTGATGAGTGAAGATCAGATCAAGACTACCTTTGCCGATGTAGCTGGTTGCGATGAAGCCAAGGAAGAGGTGAAGGAGCTGGTCGACTATCTGCGCGACCCGAGCAAATTCCAGAAACTGGGTGGCAAGATCCCGACTGGCGTACTGCTGGTAGGTCCTCCCGGTACCGGTAAAACCCTGCTGGCCAAGGCCATTGCGGGTGAGGCCAAGGTGCCCTTCTTCACCATCTCGGGTTCTGATTTCGTGGAGATGTTCGTGGGTGTCGGTGCCTCCCGGGTACGTGACATGTTCGAGCAGGCCAAGAAATCCTCCCCCTGCATCATCTTCATCGATGAAATTGATGCGGTCGGTCGCCAGCGTGGCGCCGGTCTGGGCGGTGGTCACGATGAGCGTGAGCAGACCCTTAACCAGATGCTGGTCGAGATGGATGGCTTTGAAGGCAATGAAGGCATCATCGTCATCGCTGCCACCAACCGTCCTGACGTACTGGATCCGGCACTACTGCGTCCGGGCCGTTTCGACCGTCAGGTTGTGGTCGGTCTGCCGGATGTCCGTGGTCGCGAGCAGATCCTGAAAGTGCACATGCGCAAAGTTCCGTTGGCGGATGACGTCAATCCGGCGCTGATTGCCCGTGGTACACCCGGTTTCTCCGGTGCGGATTTGGCCAACCTGGTCAACGAAGCTGCCCTCTTCTCTGCTCGCGAAAGCCGCCGAGTGGTCTCCATGGCTGAGTTCGAAAAGGCCAAGGACAAGATCATGATGGGGGCGGAACGTCGCTCCATGGTGATGAAAGAGTCTGAAAAAGAGATGACTGCGTATCATGAAGCCGGTCACGCCATTATTGGTCGCGTGGTTCCGGATCATGATCCCGTTTACAAGGTCTCCATTATTCCGCGTGGCCGTGCGCTGGGTGTGACCATGTACCTGCCTGAGCAGGATCGCTGGAGCCACTCCAAGCAGCATCTGGAGTCGATGATCTCCAGCCTGTATGGCGGTCGTCTGGCGGAAGAGTTGATCTACGGTGCCGAGAAGGTCTCGACCGGCGCGTCCAACGACATCGAGCGGGCGACCGATATCGCACGCAAGATGGTGACCCAGTGGGGTATGTCCGAGCGTCTCGGCCCGATGCTTTATGCGGAAGAAGATGGTGAAGTGTTCCTCGGCCGCAGCATGGCCAAGGCCAAGCACATGTCCGACGACACTGCGCGCATCATCGATGCCGAGGTGAAGCAGGTCATTGATCGCAACTACGACCGCGCCAAGCAGATCCTGCTGGATAACATGGATGTACTGCACAGCATGAAAGATGCGTTGATGAAGTATGAAACCATCGACGCCAAACAGATCGATGATCTGATGGCGCGTCGCGAGGTTCGTGCTCCGAGCAACTGGCATGACGAGCACGGTGATACCCCGCAAGGCGGTTCCACCGTGGCTGCCGAGGCCAAGCCTGCCGATGAGGCTGCACCGGTGGCGGATGTCACTATCGACAAAGCCAACGACGCTCCGGCCAAATAATCGTGACTCTCCAAACCCCGGGCTTGCCCGGGGTTTTTCTTTATCAGATGGATGTGAAAATGCAGTTAACCAGCAAGGGGCTCAGCCTCTCCCTCGATCGTCCCCATGTGATGGGGATCCTCAATGTGACGCCCGACTCCTTCTCCGATGGCGGTAATTTCAACCAGTTTGAACGGGCAATGGCCCATGCGCGCCAGATGGTCTCTGACGGTGCGACCCTCATCGACATCGGTGGCGAGTCAACCCGCCCTGGTGCGCCCGATGTGAACGAGCAGGAGGAGCTGGACAGGGTCATTCCTGTTGTGGAGCAGATGGTTCGTGAGCTGGATGTGATGATCTCCCTCGATACCTCCAAAGCGGCTGTGATGCGGGAGGGTTGCAAGGTGGGTGCCCATCTGATCAACGATGTGCGGGCACTGCAAGAACCTGGATCACTGCAAGCCGCGGCCGAAGCGCGGGTTCCGGTCTGTCTGATGCATATGCAAGGGCAGCCGAGAACCATGCAAGTCCAGCCACACTATGACGACCTGGTCGGAGAGGTACGCGCCTTTTTTGATGAACGCATTGCGGCTTGTCTGGCGGTCGGGATCCGTCGTGAAGAGCTGTTGCTGGATCCGGGATATGGCTTTGGCAAGACCCTTGCACACAACTATCAGCTGTTAGCGGCTCAAAAGGAACTGCTTGATTATGGCTTGCCGCTATTGGTGGGGATGTCGCGAAAGTCTATGATAGGCAACCTGCTGGGCCGTCCGGTGGATGAGCGTCTGGCGGGCAGTCTGGCATGCGCCCTTATCGGCATGCAGCATGGGGCCCGCATCATCAGGGTACACGATGTACGGGAGACCATGGACGCATTGCGCGTCGGTTGGCTGGCAATGACGGGACAAGATTTTATTTCCAGATAATAAAGAGAACAGACAATGGCAAGAAAGTATTTCGGTACCGATGGTGTGCGCGGCAAGGTTGGCGAATACCCGATCACTCCTGATTTTGTAATGAAATTGGGTTGGGCTGCCGGCAAGGTGCTCTCCAAGAAGGGCACCAAAAAGGTGCTGATTGGCAAAGATACCCGCATTTCCGGTTACATGCTGGAATCCGCGCTGGAAGCGGGGCTCTCTGCGGCAGGCCTTAAAGCCATTCTGATGGGGCCCATGCCCACGCCGGCGGTTGCCTACCTGACTCGCACTTTCCGTGCCGAAGCTGGTATCGTCATCAGCGCTTCCCACAATCCCTTCTACGACAACGGCATCAAGTTCTTCTCCGCCGACGGCACCAAGCTGCCCGATGATGTCGAGCTGGCTATCGAAGCCGAGCTGGATCACGAGCTCAAGTGTGTCGAGTCGGCCGAACTTGGCAAAGCGGTGCGCATTGATGATGCTGCCGGTCGCTATATCGAATTTTGCAAGAGCACCTTCCCCTCCCACATGAATCTGGATGGGGTGAAAATGGTGGTCGACTGTGGCCACGGCGCCACTTACCACATTGCGCCGTCGGTTTTCCGCGAGCTGGGCGCTGAAGTGATCACCATGGGCTGTGCCCCGGATGGTCTCAATATCAACGATGGTGTCGGTTCGACTGCGCCTGACGCTCTGGTTGCCAAGGTACTGGAGTGCAAGGCCGATCTGGGGGTTGCCTTTGATGGTGATGGTGACCGTCTGATCATGGTCGACCATACCGGCTATCTCATCGACGGTGATGAAGTGCTCTATATCATCGCGCGCGATGCCCTGCGCAATGGTCGCCTCAAAGGCGGTGTCGTCGGCACCCTGATGGCCAACATGGGTCTGGAGCTGGCGCTGCAAACCCTGGGTATTCCGTTTGCCCGTGCCAAGGTGGGTGACCGCTATGTGCTGGAGATGATGGAAGAGAAGGGCTGGCGCATCGGTGGCGAGAACTCCGGCCACATCATCTGTCTGGATCAAACCACTACGGGTGATGGCATCGTAGCCGCCTTGCAGGTGCTTACCGCTATGCGCAGTGCCGAGATGCCGCTGGCCAAGCTGCGCTCCGGCATGAGCAAGTTCCCGCAGGTGCTGGTGAATGTTCGTTTTGCCGAAGGCAAGGATCCGCTGGCCGCTGATGCTGTCATGGCTGAGGTTGCCAAGGTGGAACAGGAGCTGGCTGGTCGTGGTCGCGTACTGTTGCGTAAATCAGGTACCGAACCGCTGATCCGGGTCATGGTCGAAGGGGAGCATGAACAGCAGGTGCGTGACATGGCTCAGCGCATCGCCAAGCAGGTTGAGTCGGCGTTTTAATGAACAACCAGGGCGGCTTTTTAGCCGTCCTGGTTGTATCTTGTTCAAACGATTCAAAAATTTAAAAATAGCACTTGTCAGCTGAGCATCCACTGGATATTATCAGCCCCGCTTTCGCAAGGGAGTTGCCGATGGGACATCGCAAGCCGTTTGTAGCAGCCAACTGGAAGCTGCACGGTAGTAGGTCGCAGTTAGAGCAGTTTACGAGTCAGTGCCTGAGTGGTGTTGGCGAAAAAGTAGATGTGGTTCTCTGTCCTTCCCATGTGCATCTCGATTTTAGCGCTTCACTGCTCAATGAGCAGAAGGTAATAAAGTTGGGGGCTCAGAATGTGAGTCAGCACGCTACTGGCGCTTACACCGGAGAAATCTCGTGTCAGATGCTGGTTGAGGCAGGGTGTCGTTACGTATTGGTAGGGCACTCCGAGCGCAGGCGTCTCTTTGGTGAGACCAGTTTTATCGTCGCAGAGAAGTTTGCGGCAGCCAGAGCGGCAGGCTTGATTCCCATCCTCTGTTTAGGTGAATCAGGTGCGGCTAGGCAGGCGAGAAGAGCCTTCGAGGTGATCGCTGAAGAGCTGGATATCGTCATAGAGAAAAATGGCGCGATGGCTTTCGATAATGCTATCATCGCCTACGAGCCGATTTGGGCTGTAGGTACAGGTAAATGCGCCACACCCGAGCAGGCACAAGAGGTTCATTCCTTTATACGTGGTCGCTTGGCGGAGGATACTCCGGTAATAGGTGAGAAAGTTAGAATCATCTATGGTGGGAGCGTAACGCCGAGCAACGCGAGAGATTTGTTTGCACAGCCCGACATTGATGGCGGACTGATTGGCGGAGCAAGCCTCGATAGCGATGCGTTTTTAGGAATTGTTGAAGCGGCAAAGGGTGCAAGTTAAATGTACGAGATTCTTTTAGTCGTTTATCTGCTGGTTTCACTGGCTCTGATTGGTCTGGTGATGATTCAGCAAGGTAAAGGGGCTGATATGGGCGCCTCCTTCGGCGCAGGGGCATCGAACACAGTATTCGGCTCCGGTGGTTCAGGCAGTTTCCTGACCCGAACAACAGCAATTTTGGCTACTCTGTTTTTCGTTATCAGCCTGGTGCTCGGATCTATGTCCAGCAACAAGGTAAAGCAGGGTAGTGAATGGGAAAATCTGCAACAAACCCAACAGGTTGAGCAGACCAAAGCGCCAGTGAAGAAAGATACTGACGTTCCCGAGTAAGAGTTTTGCCGTGGTGGTGGAATTGGTAGACACGCTATCTTGAGGGGGTAGTGCTCTAGGGTGTGCGGGTTCGAGTCCCGCCCACGGCACCAATTAAGCAGTGAGCTCGGGAAGCCGAGTGTATTATAGCCAGTCAGTCTTGTATCGAGAGAGTGAAGTGGCTATAATCTCGCACGATTTCGGACGCGGGGTGGAGCAGCATGGTAGCTCGTCGGGCTCATAACCCGAAGGTCGTCGGTTCAAATCCGGCCCCCGCAACCAAATTTCACGCATTTCCTACGCTCAGGAAGGCGGTCGCTGCGAGGCGACAATCAGGGTAAAGCGCCAAGCCCCGATTTGACATCGGGGCTTTTTGTTATGTGCAATTTACTCTGAATCGATATCTATCTGGGCTTTATGCCCTTTTTTTGTTTTTCGGAGGGTGACTTTGGCTACGTTGGAACAACGTTTGACCGATCTGCTCGAGGCTCCGGTCGTTGCCTTGGGTTTTGAACTTTGGGGTATTGAGTTTATCCGCGCGGGTAAACACTCCACCTTGCGTGTCTATATTGACGGCGAGCAGGGTGTGACTGTCGAGAACTGTGCTGAGGTCAGCCATCAGGTTGGCGCCATCATGGACGTCGAAGATCCCATCACCGAGGAGTATTACCTCGAGGTATCCTCCCCCGGCCTGGATCGTCCCCTGTTCAAGGTTGCCCATTTCGAAAAATACGTTGGCCAAGAGGCGGCGGTAACGCTTCGGATGGCAACAAACAACCGCCGCAAGTTCAAAGGCGTAATCAAAGCTGTGCAAGGCGACATGATCACCCTGACAGTAGATGGTAAGGACGACGTGTTGGCTTTCACCAATATCCAAAAAGCGAACATAGTGCCGAACTTTGGTTAACGAGGCTATCGGATATGAATAAAGAGATTTTGCTGGTCGTTGACGCAGTATCCAACGAGAAAGCGGTACCCCGCGAGAAGATCTTCCAGGCTCTGGAAACCGCGCTGGCGACTGCGACCAAGAAGAAATATGAAGGCGAGATTGAAGTTCGGGTCGAAATCGATCGCAAGACCGGTGACTACGACACTTATCGCCGCTGGGTAGTCATTGCGGATCAAGCCGCGATGGAGAACCCCTATGCTGAAATCACCCTGGAAGCGGCACAAATTGATCAGCCGGAAATCCAGATCGGTGAGTATGTTGAAGACCAGATCGACTCTGTGACCTTCGACCGTATCACTACCCAGACCGCCAAGCAGGTTATCGTGCAGAAAGTGCGCGAAGCCGAGCGTTCACAAGTAGTTGATCAGTTTAAAGATAAAGAAGGCACCATCATCAGTGGTGTGGTCAAGAAGAGTAACCGCGACAACGTCATTCTGGATCTGGGCAGCAATGCTGAAGCCGTGATCTTCCGTGATGACATGCTGCCGCGTGAAACCTTCCGCCCGGGCGACCGTGTCCGTGGCCTGCTCTACGCAGTACGTCCAGAAGCCCGTGGTTCCCAGCTGTTTGTCAGCCGTTCCAGCCCGGACTTCCTGAAAGAGCTGTTCCGTATCGAAGTACCGGAGATCGGCGAAGAGATGATCGAAATCATGGGCGCTGCCCGTGACCCGGGTTCCCGCGCCAAGATCGCGGTGAAGACCAACGATCGTCGTATCGACCCGATCGGTGCCTGTATCGGTATGCGTGGTGCCCGTGTGCAAGCTGTCTCCGCAGAGCTGAGCGGTGAGCGTGCAGACATCGTGCTGTACGATGACAACCCGGCCCAGTACGTGATCAATGCCATGGCACCTGCCGATGTGGCCTCCATCATCGTTGATGAAGACAACCACACCATGGATATCGCCGTGGAAGCTGCCAACCTGGCCCAGGCCATCGGTCGCAATGGTCAGAACGTGCGTCTGGCCTCCCAGCTGACCGGTTGGGAGCTGAACGTGATGACCGTTGAGGACATGCGTGCCAAGCACCAGGCCGAGAACGACCGCATCATGAACCTGTTCACCAGCACTCTGGATATCGATGACGATTTCGCCGGTCTGCTGATGGAAGAGGGCTTCTCGACCCTAGAAGAGATCGCCTTCGTACCGGTCAACGAGTTGCTGGCTATTGACGGTCTGGATGAAGACATGGTCGAAGAGCTGCGCAAGCGTGCCAAAGATGCCCTGACTACCCAGGCGCTGGCCAAAGAGGAGTCCTTTGATGGCGTCGAGCCGTCCGAAGAGCTGCTCAATCTGAACGGTCTGAGTCGTGAACTGGCATACGCTCTGGCGGGCCGCGGCGTGGGCACCCTGGAAGATTTGGCTGAGCAAGGTATTGATGACCTTGCTGGTATTGAAGGGCTGACTGCCGAGAAGGCGGGTGAGCTCATTATGGCTGCTCGCAATATCTGTTGGTTCGGAGAAGAGCAGTCTTAAGTAAGATCAAACGGAGGAAAATGAATGGCAGAAGTATCAGTCAAACAACTTGCCACTGACATCGACACACCGGTTGATCGTCTTCTCCAGCAGTTTGTCGATGCCGGTATCAGCAAGAGCAAGGCCGACGACATGGTCAGCGAGTCTGAAAAGCAGACTCTGCTGGCACACCTGAAGAAACAGCATGGAGGTGACGAGGTCGCCGCTCCTGCCCGCATGACTTTGCAGCGCAAGACCAAGAGCACCATCAGTGTTCAGGGAACCGGCGGCAAGAACAAAGAAGTGCAGGTGGAAGTTCGCAAATCTCGCACCTATGTAAGACGCTCGGCGCTGGAAGAAGAACAGCGTCAGGCGGAAGCCGAGGAAAAAGCGCGTTTGGAAGCAGAAGAAAAAGCTCGTCGTGAAGCCGAAGAGAAGGCTCGCCTCGACGCTGAAGAGAAGGCTCGCCGTGAGGCTGAGCAGGCTCGTCGTGAAGCTGAGGAAAAGGCGCGGATCGAGGCACAACAAAAGGCTCGACAGGCTCAACAGCCCGCCAAAGCAGCCAGTAGCACAGCTCAGCAAGAGGCAGAAAAGATGGCCAAGCGCGAAGCAGAAGAACTGAAGCGCCAACAGGAACAGACAGCTTTGAAAAAAGCTGAAGAACTCGCCGCGAAGAAAGCCGAAGAGGCTCGCATCATGGCGGAACAGAACGCAGCCCGCTGGGCTGAAGAAGAAGCCGCTCGTGCCAAAGAGAGCAGCGATTATCACCTGACAACCAACAAGCATGCGCAAGCTGCAGAAGACGAGCTGGATCGCAAAGAAGAGACCAGCCGTCGTACTGCCGCTGCCGCTGTCAAGGCCCCGAAAAAGGCGGGTCGTCGCGATGATGATCGCAATGATCGCAACTCCCGTGATCCGCGTGCCCGTAAAGGCAAACGTGGCAAGGTCGCTACCCCGAACGCCATGAAGCACGGCTTCAACAAGCCGGCTGCCGTGGTGAACCGCGACGTTGTCATCGGTGAGACCATCACGGTGGCCGAGCTGGCCAACAAGATGGCCGTCAAGGGCGTTGAAGTCATCAAGGCGATGATGAAGATGGGGGCCATGGCCACCATCAACCAGGTGATCGACCAAGAGACCGCTCAGCTGGTCGCTGAGGAGATGGGTCACAAGGTTGTGCTGCGCCGCGAGAACGAGCTGGAAGAGGCGGTACTGTCCGATCGTGACGAGACCTCCGAAGCCAAGCCGCGCGCACCTGTCGTTACCATCATGGGTCACGTTGACCACGGTAAGACCTCGCTGCTCGACTACATTCGTAAAGCCAAGGTTGCTGCTGGCGAAGCCGGTGGTATTACCCAGCATATCGGTGCTTACCACGTTCAGACCGATAGCGGCATGATCACCTTCCTGGATACTCCGGGTCACGCGGCGTTTACCTCCATGCGTGCTCGCGGTGCCAAGGCGACCGACATCGTTGTTCTGGTCGTTGCTGCTGACGACGGCGTGATGCCGCAAACCATCGAAGCTATCCAGCACGCCAAGGCTGCCGGTGTGCCGCTGGTTGTGGCAGTCAACAAGATCGACAAGCCGGAAGCGGATCCGGATCGCGTCAAGACCGAGTTGGCTCGTTACAACGTCATGTCCGAGGATTGGGGTGGAGACTGCCAGTTCGTGCACGTATCTGCCAAGTCCGGTCAGGGTATCGACGATCTGCTGGAAGCCATCCTGATCCAGGCTGAAGTACTGGAGCTGAAAGCGGTGGTTGACGGTATGGCCAACGGCGTCGTGATCGAATCCTTCCTGGATAAAGGTCGTGGTCCGGTTGCTACCGTACTGGTACAAGAAGGTACTCTGCGTCAGGGCGACATCGTTCTGTGTGGTCTCGAGTACGGCCGTGTTCGCGCCATGCGTGACGAACTGGGTCGCGAGATCAAGGAAGCGGGTCCGTCCCTGCCGGTGGAAATCCTGGGTCTCTCCGGCGTTCCCTCTGCCGGTGACGAAGCCACCGTTGTCCGTGACGAGAAGAAAGCCCGTGAAGTGGCGCTCTACCGTCAAGGCAAGTTCCGCGAAGTCAAGCTGGCTCGCCAGCAGAAGGCCAAGCTGGAAAACATGTTCGCCAACATGACCGAGGGCGAAGTGTCCGAAGTGAACGTGGTGATCAAGGCCGACGTACAAGGTTCTGTGGAAGCGATCTGCGATGCGCTGGTCAAACTCTCCACCGACGAAGTGAAGGTGAAGATCGTGGGTTCCGGCGTAGGTGGTATCACCGAAACCGACGCGACCCTGGCTGCCGCTTCCAGCGCCATCCTGGTTGGTTTCAACGTCCGTGCCGACGCGTCTGCGCGCAAGGTTATCGAATCCGAGAGCCTGGATCTGCGTTACTACTCCGTCATCTATGACCTGATCGACGAAGTGAAGCAGGCCATGAGCGGCAAGCTGGCCCCAGAGTATCGTCAGGAGATCATCGGTCTTGCTGAAGTGCGTAGCGTCTTCAAGTCGCCGAAGTTCGGCGCCGTTGCTGGCTGTATGGTTACCGAGGGTGTGGTCAAGCGTTCCAACCGTATCCGCGTTCTGCGTGACAACGTGGTTATCTATGAAGGCGAGCTGGAATCCCTGCGCCGCTTCAAGGATGACGTCAACGAAGTTCGCAACGGTTACGAGTGTGGTATCGCGGTCAAGAACTACAACGACGTGCGCGAAGGCGACCAGATCGAAGTTTACGAGACTGTTGAAATCCAACGGACTCTGTAAGCCGAGCGTTAGACAAAATAGGGGGCCGCGGCCCCCTTTTATCGCAGGATAGAATATGGCCAGAGAATTCAGCCGGACCCGTCGGGTCGGACAGCAGATCCAGCGTGAAATCGCGCTGATCCTGCAGCGCGAGGTGAAAGACCCGCGTATCGGCATGGTGACCGTTTCCGATGTGGAAGTGTCCCGTGACCTCAACTATGCCAAGATTTACGTCACCTTCTTGCAGCTGGAAAATGATGCCGAGCGCATTCAGGAAGGGCTCAAGGCGTTGACGGAAGCCGCCGGTTACATTCGCAGTCTGCTGGGCAGCGCCATGCGTCTGCGCGTGGTACCGGAGTTGCGCTTCTTCTATGATCAGACCCTGGTGGAGGGGATGCGTCTCTCCAACCTGGTGACCAAGACTGTGCGTGAAGACAAGCGCCGCATGGCCGAATCCGGCCGTGACGAAGAAGCTGAATCCGCACCGGATGACACGACTGAGGATAAAGCCTGAGATGACCCGAAGACGTCGTTTCAAGGGCCGTGATGTGCACGGCATTCTGCTGCTGGACAAGCCGACCGGCCTGACCTCCAACGATGTGTTGCAGAAGGTCAAGCGGATTTACAACGCTGCCAAGGCCGGTCATACCGGGGCGCTGGATCCGCTGGCGACCGGCATGCTGCCGATTTGCCTCGGTGAGGCCACCAAGTTCTCCCAGTATCTGCTGGAAGCGGACAAGCGCTATGAGGTGACCGCCAAACTGGGCGAGCGCACCAACACCAGCGACTCCGATGGTGAGGTGGTCTCCACCCGTCCGGTGAACGTGGCTGTCGGTACCCTGATCGAGGCGCTGGACCAGTTCCGCGGCCCCATCATGCAGGTGCCGTCCATGTACTCCGCGCTCAAGCACAACGGCCGTCCGCTCTACGAATATGCCCGCGAAGGTATCGAGATTGAGCGTGAAGCCCGTCCCATCACCGTATTCGAGCTCAAACTGCTGAGTTTCGAAGGTGATGAAGTGCGCCTTGAAGTGCACTGCAGCAAGGGCACCTATATCCGCTCTCTGGTGGATGATCTGGGTGAAGTGCTGGGTTGTGGCGCCCACGTGACCCAGTTGCGCCGTACCCAGGTGGCCAGCTATCCGTACGAGCGGATGCTGACTCTGGAGCAGCTCGAGTGTATTTTCGAGCAGGCCAAGGCCGAGAGCATCCCGCCGCGCGAGCAGCTGGATCCCCTGTTGCTGCCGATGGATACTGCCGTGGCAAGCTTGCCCGAGGTGAACATGCTGGCTGTTGTGGCTGCCTATGTGAATCAGGGCCAGGCCGTGCAGGTGGCGGGTGCGCCGCACAGCGGTCAGGTTCGTATGACGGTCGGCCCGGAGCGCGAGTTCATCGGGGTTGGCGAGATTGATGATGATGGCCGCGTCGCCCCCAAGCGACTGGTACGTTATCACGACGAGGAGTGATCCTCAGGCGGTATCGGCGTGCTCTTTCCCTCTCTCGCTTCTTTCTCGTTGCGAAAATGGGCAGGGACGATTATCATACCGCCCTCATTTCACGGCTGAATTAGAGATTGGCTGTGAACCTTTAAACACTCTACTGGAGTAATACCATGTCTCTAAATGCTGAGATCAAAGCTCAAATCGTTGCCGAGCACGCTCGTGGCGCCAACGACACCGGTTCCCCCGAAGTGCAAGTTGCCCTGCTGACTGCCCAGATCAACCATCTGCAAGGTCACTTCAAAGAGCACTCCAAGGACCACCACGGTCGTCGCGGTCTGCTGCGCATGGTTTCCCAGCGTCGTAAGCTGCTGGACTACCTGAAGCGTAAAGATTCCGAGCGTTATGCTGCTCTGATCGCCAAGCTGGGTCTGCGTCGTTAATCGACCATCAGATTTCGCGAAAAGGGGAACCTCCGGGTTCCCCTTTTTTATTGCTCTTTAGCGGCTTGTTGCCATCCTCACAGAATTTGTGTCGCCGCTTACCTTTTGCATCGAATCAAGTATACTTGTGCGCGAATTTAAAGAGCCAAATTGTAAAAAGGAAATTCACGTGAATCCTATTGTTAAGTCATTCCAGTACGGTCAACACACCGTCACACTGGAAACCGGTGTGATGGCCCGTCAAGCCACTGCGGCCGTTATGGTCAGCATGGACGATACCTGTGTATTTGTGACCGTCGTAGGCAAGAAAGAGGCCGATCACGGCCGTGATTTCTTCCCGCTGACCGTCAACTACCAGGAGCGTACCTATGCTGCTGGTCGTATCCCGGGTGGTTTCTTCCGTCGTGAAGGCCGTCCGAGCGAAGGCGAGACCCTCATCTCCCGTCTGATCGACCGTCCAATTCGTCCGTTGTTCCCGGAAGGCTTCTTCAATGAGGTTCAGGTGGTTGCCACCGTCATGTCCGTGAATCCGGCAGTCTCCCCCGATATCGTTGCCATGATCGGCGCCTCTGCTGCGCTGGCCATCTCCGGCATTCCGTTTGGCGGCCCGATCGGTGCTGCTCGCGTGGGTTACATGAACGGTCAGTATGTGCTGAACCCGACCACCACCGAACTGCCACAGAGCGATCTGGATCTGGTTGTTGCCGGTACTGCCAACGCCGTACTGATGGTTGAGTCCGAAGCGGCCATCCTCTCCGAAGAGGTGATGCTGGGCGCCGTGGTATACGGTCACGAGCAGATGCAGACCGTTATCAACGCCATCAACGAATTTGCCGCTGCCGTCGGCACCAAGCCGTGGGACTGGACTCCGCCTGTCGTCAACGAAGCGCTGAAAGCCAAGGTTGCCGAGCTGGCGAGCGCCGAGCTGGGTGAAGCCTACCGCATCACCGAGAAGGCTGTTCGTTACGAAACCATCGCGGCCATCAAGGGTCGTGTGGTTGAGCAAGTTATCGCTTCCGGCGTGGAAGAAGATGCCAAGAAGATCGGCGAAGAGTTCCACAGCCTGGAAAGCCGCATCGTTCGTGGCCGCGTAGTGCGTGGTGAGCCGCGTATCGATGGTCGCGATCCGGAAATGATCCGTGCCCTGTCTGTCGCTACCGGCGTATTGCCCCGTGCTCACGGTTCTGCCCTGTTCACCCGTGGTGAAACCCAGGCTATGGTCGTTGCGACCCTGGGTACCGAGCGTGACGCCCAGAACATCGACGAGCTGACCGGCAACCGTGCCGATCGCTTCATGCTACACTACAACTTCCCGCCATACTGTGTCGGTGAGACCGGCATGATGGGTAGCCCGAAGCGTCGTGAAATCGGTCACGGCCGTCTGGCCAAGCGCGGCGTTGCTGCCGTGATGCCGAGCGCCGCCGAGTTCCCGTACGTGGTGCGCGTGGTCTCCGAAATTACCGAATCCAACGGTTCCTCCTCCATGGCGTCTGTCTGTGGTTCCTCTCTGGCGCTGATGGATGCCGGTGTGCCGATCAAGGCTTCCGTCGCCGGTATCGCCATGGGTCTGGTGAAGGAAGAAGAAGGTTTCGTCGTGCTGTCCGACATTCTGGGTGACGAAGATCACCTGGGCGACATGGACTTCAAAGTAGCCGGTACCACCGAAGGTGTGACCGCGCTGCAAATGGACATCAAGATCGAAGGCATCACCAAAGAGATCATGGAGATTGCGCTGAAGCAAGCTCGTGGTGCTCGTCTGCACATCCTGAAAGTGATGGATGAAGCAATCCAGGCTCCCCGTGCCCAGATCTCCGATTTCGCACCGCGTATCCACACCATCAAGATCAATCCTGAGAAGATCAAGGACGTGATCGGTAAGGGTGGTTCCGTGATCCGTGCGCTGACCGAAGAGACCGGCACCAACATCGAGTTGGATGATGACGGTACTGTACGTATCTCCGCTGTGGCCAACGAAGCTGCCATGGAAGCGATCCGTCGCATTGAGGCCATCACCGCCGAGATCGAAGTGAACCGCATCTATGAAGGTAAAGTTGTCCGTCTGGCCGATTTCGGTGCATTCGTCAACATCCTGCCGGGCAAAGATGGTCTGGTACACATCTCCCAGATCACCGATGCTCGCGTTCAGAACGTGGCTGACCACCTGACTATCGGTGACGTGGTCAAGGTGAAGGTACTGGAAGTGGACCGTCAGGGCCGCGTACGTCTCTCCATCAAGGAAGCGAACGCTCCGACTGATGCAGCCCCGGCTGCTGATGCTCCGGTTGCTGCCGAAGCGCCTGCCGCAGAGTAATCTGTCCTCCTGAACCGGATTCTCCGGTTGCAGTAAAAAGTCCGGCGCCCTTTGGGGCGCCGGACTTTTTTATGCGCTCAGGCTCATCACGCCGAAGTTGGCTCTCTGCTCAGGATGTGGTGGGCATTGCCGGAGCCTCAAGAGGTCAGGTTAGAAAAGTGTTGCGAAGGGGGAGGGAGAACGGTGTGGGAGAAAGGAGCCTGAGGATTCAGGCTCCTGATAAGGATCAGGCCTCGTTGGCGTGGGCCTTCTGACACCCTTCGACGGCGTGAGCAATCAGTTCCAGTGCGCTCTGGTCGCACGGTGGCAACTCGGCCTCGCACTTGTTGATAGGGGTAACACGATCGCCCCACTTGATGATGGCTGCGCCCCAGGTCAGGCCGGCACCGAAGGCGGCAGTCAGCAGATAGGAATTCGGCTTGACGCGCCCCTGCTCCAGCGCTTCGCACAGGGCGATAGGTACGGTAGCGGCGGAGGTGTTGCCGTAGTTTTCGATGTTGACCATCACCTTCTCCATCGGCGCATTCATCCGTTTGGCGAGGGTCTCGATGATGCGGATATTGGCCTGGTGCGGCACGATCAGGTCGACCTGCTCCGGCGCAATACCGGCCTGCGCCAGCACAGTGCTGGTGGCCTCACCCATGCCGCGCACAGCACGTTTGAAGATCTCCGGCCCTTCGAAGTTGAAGGTGAACAGGCCATCGATATCGGCAAAACGCACCCGATCGGTACCGAAGTTTGGTACGTGCAGGATCTCCCGGGCTTCGCTGTCACAGCCCAGCTTGTTGGCGATCAGGCCACACTCCTGCTCGCTTGCCTCTATCACCACGGCACCGGCACCATCGCCAAACAGTACGGCGGTATCGCGGCGTGCCCAGTCCAGCAGGTAGGTGAGGCGCTCGGCGCCAATCACCAGCACCTTCTTCATCATGCCAGTCTGCACCAGCGAGGTAGCGACGGAGAGGGAGTAGACGAAACCGGTGCAGGCCGCGTTGAGGTCAAACACGGCGGCGTTGACGGCGCCCAGCTTCTTTTGCACCGCAGAGGCGGCGCTTGGCAGCAGGTTGTCCGGGGTGGCGGTGGCCAGGATGATGCCATCGAGATCGCTCGCTTCCAGACCGGCGCAGGCCAGTGCGCGGCGACCGGCCAGGGTGGCGAGATCCGAGGTGCTGACATGGGAGATCCGGCGGGCCTTGATGCCGGTGCGCGGATAGATCCACTCGTCTGATGTATCCATGATGGTGCTGAGGTCGTCGTTGGTCAGCACGGAGGGAGGCAGGCATTTGCCCCAGCCGGTGATATTGGCGTATTTCATCTTGTTACCGCTTCTCAAGTGGATCGCCCGCGGGCGGAAAATCGTGCAATTATGCCGTACGAGACAACCACTGTCATCTTGTGGTCATGGTTATGTGCAGGGGGCTCAGCTGTGCCATCTGGTCGCAAAGGGCTGCAACGCGCGGAACATGGCTGGAAATTTTGCTTAAAACGCGGGACTCCTCTGCCCTAAGATAGGCGTTTCACCACCGATGAGGGTATCTCCTTGCTCAGAGCCAATCTCAACTTGTTGCCGACCCTCAAGGTGCTGCTGGAGACCCGCAATATCAGCCGCGCCGCCGAGCTGTTGCACCTGAGTCAGCCCTCCATCAGCAAGCAGCTTGCCCAGTTGCGCAGCGAGTTTGATGACGAGTTGCTGGTGCGGGAGGGGCAACGCTGGCTGCTGACGCCACGGGCCGAACTGTTGGCCGCCCAGCTGGCGGATTCTCTCGGTGCGCTGGAGCGGCTCTACGAGGCGCCCGGATTTGACCCGAGCCGCTGCGAGCGGGTATTTCGGCTCGCCTCCTCCGATTATGTGGCCCAGCATATCCTGCCCGATATCTGTGCCGCGCTCGCCAAAGAGGCGCCGTTGGCGGCGCTGGAGTACAGCCTGTGGGACAAGCGTCAGCTGCCGCAACTGTGGCAGTCGGAGCTGGATCTGGTCTCCACCATCACCGAGCAGGTACCGGAGCAGATCCGTGGTCTGCATCAGGGGGAAGATCGGCTGGCGGTGCTGATGGGATGTCACCACCCGCTGGCAGGCAAGACGCTTAATCTCGATGACTATCTCGCCTGGCCTCACCTGCAGGTGAGCGGGGGAGGTGACAAGGACAGCCCGGTGGAGCAGGTGTTGGCGCCGCAGGGACTGAGTCGGCGCTGGTTTGCCAGAGTTCCCTTCTTTCAGGCGGCAGTGGAGGTGTTGCTGCGCACCGATTGCCTGATGACCACCCCGGCTCATATCGCCTGGCAGCTCTCCTGCGGCCATGAGCTCACCTTTGTCGACCTGCCCTTTGCTACCCGCGACCAGCAGTATCATCTGCTGTGGCATCAGCGCCACCATCAGGATCCGGCCCACCGCTGGTTTCGCGAGCTGGCCTACCCATTCCTGCGGGATCACCTGCAACGTACCGTCGGCGAGAGTCGCAAGCTGCTCGATCTCGGCGGTTAGCCCCGGTCAGTTGTGTGGTGCCATAGCCATTGGTTATGGAATCTATTCATAACTTTCACTACTGGCATAATGGCTCAGCCCGTACCCTGAATACAGGTCATCGTATCGAGCATATAAAGAGGAAATGCATGGAACTGACGAGTTGGCTGGCACTGGCCGCAATCTGCGTGATGGGGGCCATCAGCCCGGGGCCGAGTCTGGCTCTGATCATCCGCAACACGGTGCAGGGCGGGCAGGGGCACGGCGTTGCCACCGCACTCGGTCATGGCCTTGGGGTTGGTATCTATGCGCTGGTTACCGCGCTTGGCCTCTCGATCCTGATCACCCAGACCCCGATCCTGTTTGATCTGATCCGCTACGGCGGTGCTGCGTTTCTCGCCTGGCTCGGGGTGAAAGCCCTGCTGGCAAAACCAGCCAGTGGTGAAGCGAGTGAAGAGGTGCACCAGTTGCGCGGTCGGCAAGGGGCCTTTGAAGGTTTTATGGTGGCCTTCCTCAATCCCCAGCTGGCGGTCTTCTTCATCGCCCTGTTCAGCCAGTTTGTGCGGGCCGATACCGGCTGGAGCGAAGGGGGCATCATGATGCTCACCGCTGGCGGGATCGATGCCGTCTGGTACGTGCTGGTGGCGCTGGTGCTCTCGCGCGGGCCGGTGCTGGCGTGGCTTAAAGCCAAATCCTTTGTCATCGACAAGGTGAGCGGGCTGGTGCTGCTCGGGCTGGCACTCAAGGTGGTTATGTAATCCTGTATTTCGCAGATACCTTAAGCGGGATCAAGGCATGTGGGTGGTGAATGGGCTAGAGTAGCGCCCATTTGCTGTCCGCCCTGATCCCGAGACCATGCACCAGAACAAGCACCCGTTAAGCCACAACAACCGGTTGGAGCTGCTGGCTCCGGCCAAGAACCTAGCCTACGGCATCGAAGCCATCAACCATGGCGCCGATGCCGTCTACATGGGCGGCCCTGCCTTTGGCGCCCGCAGCGCTGCGGGCAACACCATCGAAGATATCGAAGCGCTGGCGTGCCACGCCCATCGCTTCGGTGCCCAAGTCTTTGTCGCCTTCAACACCCTGCTGCACGATCACGAGCTGGAGCAGGCCCGGCGGCTGACCCACCAGATCTATGAAGCCGGTGCCGATGCGCTCATCGTCCAGGATATGGGGCTGCTGGCGCTGGATTTGCCTCCCATCGCGCTCCATGCCAGTACCCAGACCGACAACCGCACGCCGGAGAAGGTGAAGTTTCTGCAGGATGTGGGTTTCTCTCAGGTGGTGCTGGCGCGCGAACTGTCTCTTGCTCAGATCCGCGAGATCAGCGCGGCGACCAATGTGCAGCTGGAGTTCTTTATCCACGGCGCGCTCTGTGTCTCCTACAGTGGCCAGTGCAATATCAGCCATGCCCGTACCGGCCGCAGCGCCAACCGTGGCGAGTGTGCCCAGCTCTGCCGTCTGCCCTGCTCGCTGCAAAAGCCGGACGGTGAAGTGCTGGTGGCCGACAGCCACCTGCTGTCCCTCAAGGATATGGATCAGACAGACAACCTGGAGGCCTTGATCGAGGCGGGGATCCGCTCCTTCAAGATTGAAGGGCGACTCAAGGGGCTCGACTACGTCAAAAACGTTACCGCCTGGTATCGCCAGAAGCTGGACGCCATTCTGGATAGTCGCTCCGATCTGGTGGCTGCCTCTGCGGGTCGTTGCAGCTACAGCTTCACGCCTGACCCCAAAAAGAGCTTCAACCGCGGCAGCACCGATTACTTCCTCCATGGTCGCCAGCAGGGGATCGACTCCACCAAAAGCCCGAAATATGTGGGCGAGCCGCTGGGGCGGGTCACCAAGGTGACCCGTGACGGTATCGAGATTGATGGCAAACAGGTCACCCTCAACAACGGCGACGGTTTGGGCTTCTTCAAGCCGAATAACGAGCTGGTGGGGATGCGTCTCAACAAAGTCGAAGGTAAGCAGTTACTCCTGTCAGAACGCATGCCGGGGCTGAAGGTGGGGACAGAAATCTATCGCAACCACGATCAGGCGTTCAGCAAGATGCTGGAGAAGGCGAGCGCGGATCGCCGCATCCGGGTCGATATGGTGCTGGCAGAGTGCGATGAGGGCGTGAACCTCACGCTCACCGACGAGCAAGGCATCAGCGCCGCGGTGACCCTGCCTTGCGACAAACAGCCTGCCGACAACCCGGAGCGGGCGTTGCAGCAGGCGCGTGATCAGCTTGGTAAACTCGGCAATACCCTGTTTGTGGCGCGCAAGATTGAGTTGGCATTCACTCACCCGCTGTTTATCGCTGCATCACAGCTCAACGGTTTGCGCCGGGATGGCATCGCCGCGCTAGAGGCGGCGCGGGTGGCCAGCTACCAGCGCCCCGAGCGACGGATCGCCCTGCGGGATATCAACTATCCCCAGCACCGTCTCTCCTACCTTGGCAACGTGCTGAACAGCGCCGCCGAGCAGTTCTTCCGCGAACACGGGGTGGAGCGCATCGCTCCCGCCTATGAGGCGAACAAGGAGGAGCGGGAAGTGGTGCTGATGATCACCAAGCATTGCATCCGCTACAGCCAGAACCTCTGCCCGAACGAGGTGCCCGGTCTCAAGGCCGAGCCGCTGGAACTCAAGATGGGTAAAGACACCTTCCGCCTGCGTTTTGACTGCAACCGCTGCGAAATGCATGTGATGGGCAGCCTGAAACGCTGAGCAATGAGCCCCTTTCTCCGTCCGGAAAGGGGCAGTTTTTTATCGCAGGTTCTCTGCCTACCCTCCTTTAATTGCCCCTCTCCAGCGCCAGCAGTGCTTTTTTGATCTCCAATCCCCCCGCATAGCCGGTCAGGCTGCCGTTTTGGCCGATCACCCGATGGCAGGGGACGATGATCGAGAGCGGATTGCGGCCATTCGCCGCGCCCACAGCCCGCACCGCCTCTGGCTTGCCGATGGCGCGGGCAATATCGCTGTAGCTGCGGGTCTCGCCATAGGGGATGTCGCACAGCGCTTGCCACACCGCCTGCTGAAAGGCGGTGCCACGGGCGGCAAGGGACAGGGAGAAGCGCTGCAAGCGACCGGCAAAATAGGCGTCAAATTCGGCGAGGAAGGGAGCCAGCTCTTCGTGATCTTGCTGCCAGCCACTCATATCGGGCAGTGCCCGCAGGCCCGCCACAAAGTCCACGTGCACCAGACCAGATTCATTGATGGCGACCAGCAGATCGCTGCAGCGGGTCGGCAGGATATCGTAGCGGATCATGGGGTTATCTCCTGTTGTTGGCTATCCTGCTGGTTTTTGTTGCCAGTGGCACGGAGTAGCAAATCGGGCGCTTCACTCATGGCATGCCACAGCCAGCTGGCCGCATAGCTGCGCCACGGCTGCCATGCTGCGCTTTGCGCCAACACCTCTTTTACCGGCAGCTTGGTGCCGCCGCCGAGTGCCTTTTGCAGCACCAGATCGGAAGCGGGGAAGGCATCGGTATCCAGCCCGCAGCGCAGCCGCCAGTAAGAGACCGTCCACGGGCCTATGCCCGGCAGCGCCAGCAACTGCTCGTCACTGGCTGTCGTGAGGGTCAGCTCGCCGCTGGCCAGCGCCTGTGCCACGCCGCGCAGGGTACGAATGCGGCTGCCGGGCATGCCGATACCGTCGAGATCGAGTTCGCACAACTGGGCGGGGGGCGGCAGTTGCGCCATCCCGAATTGCGCCTCGGTGCGAGCCACCAGCCGCCCGAGTATGGTGATGGCCCCCTTGACCGAGACCTGCTGGCCGACGATGGCGCGCAGCATCACCTCGTACTCGTCCCAGCCACCCGGCAGCCGTACGCCGGGCCAGCGCGCTTGCAAGCGGGCGAGCAGCGGATCCTGACCGAGCAGATCACCGATCCGCTGCATATCGGCATCGAGATCCCACATCCGGCGCACTCGATAGAGCAGATCGGGCAGCGCCGCGAGCGGCAGATCATGGACGGTAAGCTGCAGGCTATGCCCCTTGCCCTGCGCGATGCGCACCAGCGCGACCTGATTACCGACCTGGTAGCGCCGCTCATACACCTCGCCATCTACCCGCTCCAGCCCGGGGATCGCACGCAGCCGGTAGAACGCCAGCATGGCCGCCACATCATATGGGGGGCGGTAGGGCAACTGCAGCGTCAGCGTTGCGCCGCGCGGCTCCGAGCCTATGTGCTCTGGCGCGTCACCGTGCTGCTCCTGCTGGCGCAGGGAGCGCGGGGCCAGTCCGTAGGCGTTGAGCCAAGCATCATTGAAGCGGCGGATGCTGGCAAAGCCGACGGCAAACGCGATGTCGGTAATGGGCAGCCCTGTTTCGGTCAGCAGCCGTTTCGCGAGCAGCAGGCGGCGCGTCTGCTCCACCTGTTTTGGTGAGGCGCCGAGATGTTGCTCGAACTGGCGGCGCAGGGTGCGTTCGCTGATCCCTGCCTCAGTGGCCAGTTTGGCGAGCGTGCCCTCCGCCAGCTCTCCGCGATCGATGCGTGCCAGCAGACGTGCCAGTTCAACCGGCAGATCGCCACGGGCGGCGGGGGCCAGCTCAGGGCGGCAGCGCAGGCAGGGTCGCAGCCCATACTGCTCGGCGGCCGCGGCGCTTTGGAAGTAGCGCACATTGTGCTCGTGCGGTGGCCGTGCCGGGCAGACAGGCCGGCAGTAGATGCCGGTCGAGAGCACGCCGGTAAAGAAGCGGCCATCGAAGCGAGCATCGCGGGCGAGCCGTGCGGCGTGACACTGTTCGCGGCTGAGGGTGTTGATCACCTCATCCGGTGACGACTCAGGGCTTGGCTTTGCATTCATGGTGTTGGCGGCGTTGCTGGAATAGATGGCAAGAGAGTAAGGGGGCTCGGGGGCCATGACTAGCCAGAAACGGACAGGGATAGCAAAAATTGGCCGAAGTTTTTTTACTCTTTCGTTGCACGGTTGGGTTTCACTCTTCGCTCCGTTGTTGTCCATTTGGCAAGGCTCGGCAGAAGAGCTCATAACGGATGGGGTCGGAGGCTCGATTGGCCTAGCTTTATTTGCTTAGCGAGATTAGTGGCGGCGAAAACTGCTTATAAATTAATAACAGATCACATAATTATCTTTTTTACATTGAATGTGGTGATTTTGTGTTGTTCAATTGAGTCAGTTAATTTTTTGTGATTATTAAGTCATCACATCTGCGGCCCAAGGCCGACCAATAACAACACTTGCCAAGGATGATAAGTGAACGACTGTAAGGCATGGCCCCATTGCCGGGGGTTTAGTCTGATCGAGTTGTTGATTGCCATGACGGTTGTCAGCATTCTCGCGGCCATCGCGTTGCCTGCGTATCAGGGTTATCTGCAACAGGGACGTCGTTACGAAGCACAGCAGCAATTGCTGGCGCAGGCGCTCGCCCTCGAACGTATCTATACCCAACAGGGCCGTTATCCCGACACGTTTGCCACCCCTTCCAACACGGATTTTTACCAGTTCAGCTACAGCCAGCAAGATGCTGGCGACTATCTGCTCAAAGCCATTCCAACGACGCGACAACAGGATGAATGCGGCACTCTGACCCTCGATCAGACCGGTTATCGCGCGGCCAATCGCCATGACTGCTGGGGATCATAAGATGAACGTGCGCGGATTTACTCTGATTGAGTTGATGATCACGGTCGGCATCGCCGCTATTTTGCTGCTAGTCGGGTTGCCCTCCATGAGTCAGCGCCTCGCGGCCGAACGACTCGATCGCAGTGCGACCGAGCTCGCGTCAGCCTACCGCTTTGCCCGCAGCGAAGCGGTCAAGCTGACCCTGCCGGTGGTACTGCAGGGCACCGAGAACGGTGGCTGGGAGGTGATGGCTGACAGCAAGTTGCTGCGTCAGGCGGCAGCACCTGCTGGCGGCGTGGTGATCAAGCCGTTTGACCCCATCAAGATCGCGCCAACCGGCAGTAGCAGCCACGCCGAGATCACTCTGGCCAATCGCCTCGGAGATCAGCGCGTGCTCTGTGTGGCGCCGAGCGGCCAGCTGCTGCACGGGAGCTGCTCATGAGACACACCGCGCCTGCTCGCCAGCAGGGTTTCAATCTGGTGGAGATCATGGTCTCCATGGTGTTGGCGGTGATGGTATTTCTCGGTCTCGCCAAGGGGCAGGTGGTCTCGTTGCAGCAGGCGCACTATAGCCTGCAGAGTACGTTGGCCACGATTGAGGCGAGCAACAGTGTGGAGCAGATCTGGGGTTCGCTGTGCGAAGTGCAGCGAAAGCCGGAGCGGTTCACCCAGGGCGATTTTCTTGCCCGCTTCACCCTGCACGAGGGCCACCAGCTGGTGCTGCCTAGTCGCTACAGCGACCACTTTGTGGTCGCCATCGAGTGGCGTGATGCGCGGATCTCCGGTGCCAGGCGGGTTGAGCTGAACGCAGGGTTTCCGCCACTATGCTGAACGTTCCCTTCCGACAGCGAGGTGTCAGTCTCGTCGAGCTGATGATCTCCATGGTGCTCGGTCTGATGCTGATGCTGGCTATTTTTGCCGGTTACGTGCCTATCAAGAGCACGGTTGAGCAGAGCAAGGCGCTGGAGCAGGCGAACGAAGTGCTGCGCTTTGCCACTCTCACCTTTACCAACAGCGTCAAGCAGGCGGATCAGCTGATAGCGGTCACCCCTGATCGCCTGACGCTGGCTTTCAAGGTAGAGGGGGGCAGTCCGGTGCTCTCCTGCCTTGGCAACCAGAAAACCGCCGATTTTACCGAGCAGTACCGCTTCACGCCGCCGGTACTCAGTTGCGATGACGGGGATGGCCCGCGCCTGTTGCTGGCCCATCTTCAGGATCTTGAATTCGGCCAGCAGGGGGCGCTGGTCAATATCCGCATCTTGCCCGAAGGGCTGCCGAGCTATCTGGCGCCGGGGGTAGAGGTGCAGGTGGCACGCCGCAAGGCGGTCTGGGCGGCAGCGCTGGCCACATCCGGTGCAGGGGGAGCAGGATGAACAAGGGATTGCAGGGGCAGCGAGGAGCCGTATTGCTGGTGGTGCTGGTGGTGAGCCTGCTGTCGAGCCTGCTGGTGTTTACCAGCATTCAGGAGAACCAGCTGCAAACCCGCCTGAGCGGCAATTTTCACAAGAAGATCAATGCACAGCTCAGTGCCGAGCAGGGGATGAACGACAGTTATCGCGCCCTGCATCAGGCGCTCGGCGCCGAACCACGGATAGAGTGGGATCAACTGGTGCAGAAGGTGCCAGGCAAGGGGGAAGGGGCTATGGCGGGCAGCCGCTTTCGCATCGATCAGCTGGATGCTTCTACAGGCAGCAAACTGGCGTTGCAGAGCCATGGCCGTTATCTGGAGGGCAATGCCAGTCTCAACGCGCTGTTTGCCCTCAAGCGCGAGCCCGGCAATCTGATCTTTCAGGATTCGGTGGTGGCATGCGAAGGGCTAAGCCTTTCCGGTAGCGGTTTTATCGACAGCTATGATTCGCGCAAGGGAGCGTACAAGGAGTCTGTTTCCGGGACCCTTAATCAGGGACAGAACGCCAAGGTGGCGACCGTCAGCGACAAGGCCAATGTGGTGCTCGCCGGGCACTCCCCCATCTGGGGTGATGTGCGGGCGACCGGCTCGGTGACCTTGAAAGGTTCTTCACCTGTTGCGGGTAATGTACTTGCTGGCGGCGATATCACCATTTCTCCCTCTGATGGGGTCGTCAGGGTTGAGGGCAGCGTGAACGGGAGTGGAAATTTTGCCTTGCAAGGGGGGCATATTGCCGGAGCTGTTGCGATCAATGGGGATGTTTCTATGGGTCATGGCACCAGCATTGCTGGCGACAAGTTGAACTATGGTGGGAACGGGGCATTCCTTGATGCCAAGCATCAGAAGTATCTGGAGCCCCAATACCGAACTCATCCCAAGCTACCGCCTGTTGCCGGGCAGGTGTGTGACCCGCTCAATGTGGCCGCGCTGCCCAAATCGTTCCCCCCTGCAACATTGCCCATCAATGGCCCGCTGACGCTCGGGGCCACCCAGCAGATGGTGCTGACCACGGATCCTGCCACCGGCTCGGTCACCAGCAGCAACCAGCAAAAGCCCGGGCTGCCGTTCCCCGGCAAGGGGGAGCTGTTTGGCAAGGAACAGACCATTTACAAGCTCGACAGCCTCAATATGGGGGCCGATGCCAGTCTCACCATCAAGGGGGATGTGGTGCTGCTGATCGACAAGGATTTCACCATGACAGGCAGCAACAAGTTGACGGTGAGCGAGGGGAGCAGCCTGACCCTGATCGTCAGCGGTAAGGTCGATCTTGGGGCCGGTGCCGAGGTGACGGCAGCCAAACAGGGGCTGACCGCTGGCGGTACGCCCGCTATCTCTATCTATTCCGCGTATAGCGGCAAGGATGGGGTCAAGCTGTCGGGCAATACGCCGCTCTATGCCGCTCTCTATGCCCCGCTCACCGAGATGAAGATCAGCGGAAGTGGCGGTCTGTACGGGGCGGTGCGGGCAAAACACTTGACCGAGAGTGGCGCGGGCGGTGTGCACTATGACGAGGCGCTGGGCATGGCAGATCTGGGGGACGATCAGGGGCCGCCTCCGACGTTGGCACTGCGGCAGTGGCACTTTGTGCAGTGAGGCTGGCGAGCCGCTAAAAAGGATCGAATGGGGCGCGCAACTGTGAGAAGGTGGAGATCTGTCCACCCAGTCGTTCACTGTTGAGGAGTGCTCCATGCCAGGCCCAGCTCGTGCCGGTGCCCTGATCTATGCCAAGGATCCGGGCCTGCTGACCCACTTTTACCGTACATTGCTGCAGATGGTGGTCTGCAGTCAGGATGAGCAGTTGGTGGTGCTGGAAAACAGCGATATCCAGCTGCTGATCCACGCCATTCCCGAGCCTTATACCGGGCAAGTTGTTATCAAGCGGCCGCCGGAATTGCGGGAAGAGGGGGCCATCAAGCTGTTCTTCACCGTCTCCAGCCTCGCCTGGGCAGAAGCGAAGGCGGCGGATCTCGGTGGCGGTTTGCTGCCACAGCAGTGGACAGGGCCCGGCTTTGTGGTGCGCAACGCCTTCGACCCGGAGGGCAATATCCTGCAACTGCGCGAGTTGCTGGGTTCACCGGACCCCCTCTGAACCCTCTCTTTTTACAGCATTGCCGTGACGGCGTGCTGTGCCATGCACCGCCATAAAAATGAACCGCCATAAAAACGGGGCCCTGTAGTGGTCAACTAAAAAGGGCCCCGCTCTGCTGTTAGCTTACTGCGCTCATTACTTCAGATAACGCTGTTCCAGATGCTGGCGCAGCCAGTGCGGGTTGAGCGCTTCACCGGTGGCGCGGCGCACCAGCTCGTCGGTGCTGTGCAGGCTCCCCTGTGACCAGATGTTGCGCCCGAGCCAGCCGAAGATCTCCGGCAAGCGGCCCGCTGCGATCACTTCCCCCATGCTGCCCAGCTCTTTTTCGAGGGCAAAACGCAGCTGGGCGGCATACATGGCGCCCAGGGTGTAGCTCGGGAAGTAGCCGAACGAGCCGTCGGTCCAGTGAATATCCTGCATGCAGCCATTGCGGTAGTTGCCCTTGGTGGAGAGCCCCAGCCACTGCTGCATCTTGGCGTCCCACAGCTCGGGGATGTCAGCCACCTCGATCTTCCCTTCCACCAGATCGCGCTCCAGCTCGTAGCGCAGGATAACGTGGGCCGGATAGGTCACCTCGTCCGCATCGACCCGGATAAAGCCCGGCTCGACCCGGCTGTAGAGCTTTGCCAGATTGTCCGGCGCAAACGCCGCCTGCTCGCCGAAGTGGTGACGAATGCGTGGTGCCAGCAGCGCGAGGAAGGCCGGATGATGCCCCAGCTGCATCTCGCAAAACAGGCTCTGGCTCTCGTGGATCGCCATGGAGCGCGCTTCGGCCACCGGCTGACCCAGCAGATGGCGCGGCAGCCCCTGCTCGTAACGGGCGTGACCGGTCTCGTGCACTATGCCCATCAGGCTGGAGACAAACTCCTGCTCGTTATAGCGGGTGGTGATCCGCACGTCGGTCGGCACGCCGCCACAGAAGGGGTGACTGCTCACATCGAGCCGGCCGTGGGCGAAATCAAAGCCGAGCAGTCCCATCACCTCCTGACCGAGCGCTTGCTGGGTCGGGATGGGGAAGGGGCCTTGCGGCAGCAACAAGGCATCGCCCTTTTGTTGTTCACTCACGGTCAGGATAAGATCCGGCAACCAGCTGGCGAGATCGCCGAAGATTTGATCAAGTCGTGTGCTGGTCATGCCCGGCTCATAGAGGGCCAGCATGGCGTCGTAGGGGCGCACGCCAAGCGCATCGGCCCGCAGCTGCGCTACTTCACGGGAGAGTTTCACCACCTCCTCGAGATTGGGAGCAAAACCGGCCCAGTCGTTGTTCTTGCGCTGGCTGCGCCAGGCGTGCTCGCACTTGCTGCCGGCGAGCGACAGCGCTTCGACCAGCTCACCGGGCAGCAGGCTGGCATCTTGCCACTGGCGCTTGATCTCGCCGAGGTTGGCACGTTGCACTTCATCGAGCGGCTCACTCTCGGCCTTGGCAATCCAGTCGCCCAGCTCGGGAGCGGTGCGCTTCTGGTGGATCAGCAGACCGAGTTCGGCCATCGCTTCGGCGCGGGCATCGTTGCCCCCTTCCGGCATCATGGCCGCCTGATCCCAGCCGCAGATGGCGGCGAGGTGGCTAAAGCGGTGGATCTGCTGCTGATGTTGTTCAAGCTTTTGATATGACATGGGATTGTCCTTGTTATCGTCCCTGATGGTATGCCGCCCCGTACCTGGCATGATCGGGGCCGTTCGATGCTAACACCGCCGCTGCATCGTTGACCACCTTAGCGCAGGTGGGCCAAAGTCGTGGTGGCGAGCGGCGGATTAGCCGAGCCGCTTCTGGTGCCGTTCGCGGTTTTCTGCTTTTTTGCGTTCGCTTTTACGCAGCAGCACGTATAGAGCACCGCTGCCGCCGTGGCGACGCTCGGCGCTGTGGATCGCCATGACGGCGGGCAGTTGCGGCAACCAGGCGCTGACATAGCTTTTCAGCAGGGCGCGCGGGGTGCTGCGCTCCCCCTTGCCATGCAGGATAAGCAGGCAGCGGATATCCCGGACTTCACAATCCGCAATGAACTGCACCAGCGTCTGGCGCGCTTCGTTGAGGGTTTTCTGGTGCAAGTCCAGGCTCGCCTGCAGCTCGTATTTGCCGAGCCGCAGCTTCTTGTAGACCCCCTCCTGCACCCCATCACGCTTGAAGCCGACGATTTCGTGCGGATCGCGCATCTCGATGGCCTCCATGGTGAGGTGGTCGAAGGCGAGCTGTTCGGCGGTGGCAGCCTGACGGCGAGCGAGCTGCGCCTCGGTCGGGGCGGATTTGGCCGCATGGGGATGGATGTTGTCGCTGCGAATGGGCCGCACGTCGGCCACTTCATTCATAAATAGCGAGAGTTCGTCGTTATGAGACACGGCAGGCTCCCCATAAGAAAAAGTGGGGGCCATTATAACGGCCGCAACCGGCACAGAAAACGGGGAAAGGGGCAGGGGAGATAAGGGAGGGCCGGCATGGACACTGGTGCATCCTGTCCCGGGAATCACAGTCGCGAACCATAAAACAGCACAGGCGGTCAGTGTGAACTGCCGCCTGTGGTCAGAGGATTATTTTCCCTCTTTGGGCTGTTGAGAATGGGGTTGCTGTGAATGAGGCGGTTGCGAGTGCATCACCTTGTAGATGAAGTAGGCCGCGTAAGAGCTGATGAGCAAGAAGGTGCCGATTATCACCAGCATCGACATCAATCCCACGCTGTTGCCAAACATCAGGTCCAGCCAAAAGTCCATTTTATTGCTCCTGTCACCCGGTTGATGACAGGCATGATAAATACCTCTTTGCCCCGTCCGGGATGATCCCGATCAACTCCCTTTCAGGTTGTTTAATAACCAGTTCGTTCTGTGATCGTTCTCACTGGACTCTTTGTTCTTGAGCTTGTGCCGGGCTAGGGGTGGTGAGTGGAGTAATGTGCCACCCCTGCTGCTCCAGCAGCGCCAGCAAACCCTGTTCGCCGTAAAGGTGCAGGGCGCCTACCACGATAAAGCTCTCGTTGGGCAGGGTGGACCATTTCTTCAGCCAGTTGTGGTTGCGCTCGGCCAGCAGGGTCTGCTCCATCCAGCTCTGTAGCGCGGGGGGAGCCATCTCCTCCTTGAGCAGATTGATCAGCGTCGCCTCATCCCCTTGCTGCCACGCCTTCATCACGGCGGCGAAACCTGTCTCCAGCATTGGCAGCTCATCCAGGGTACTGGCAAGCATCAGGGTCTGGTTGTCACCCACGCTGGCCAGATAACCGAGCTGCTCCAGCAGGGTTTCAAAACCCACTACCGGTTTGCCCTCTTTGGCAGCCCGGGTGGCAAAGTGCTGGTCTATCCCGAGCTCACTCTTGAAGTCGGAGCGGGCCATGGCGGCCTGGGTCAGGGTAATGGCGGCAAACCAGGGGCGCAGGGTGGCGAGGGTAGCCTCGTCGATGCCATAGCGGGCGCCCGCCATCAGGGTGCGTTGATAGAGTTCGGCAGGCAGATGATCCTTGAGCGGCTTGCCATCCACCAGTCGGGTGAGGGAGCCGGTCTGTTGCCACTGATCCGGCGTGATGCTGTTCATGTCCACCTCCATCACCAGAGCGCGACTCTGCAGCCAGGCACGCTCCACCGGCTCGGGCAGAGGATAGAGTGAAGGCTTGCCCGCATGGATGGAGCCCAGCAGCCAGTGTTGCTGGTTGCCCTTGCTCACCCGATAGAAGGCGGGATCGGCAAAGGCGTGCAGCGGTAGCAGCAGGCAGAGCAGGAAGGCAAAGAGGGTGCGATGAAATCTCATGGTGATCCTTAATATGCGCCGGGTGACTTCTCTTGCTGACAATAACTCCTATGATAAGTCCTCATTTCAGATAACCAAGAGGTTTGCCATGCCCCATCTTCGTTTTCGCGCCGTGACGCTCGATACCCTGCAACAGGTGAGCGGCCCGCTGCTGGCCGAGCTTTGCGAGCTGACAGGCGGCAAGCCGGAGTTTGTCACCATGGAGCGGGTGGAGAGCTGCTGGATCCGCAACGGCGAGCCAGAGGCGGGATTTCCGTTTGTCGAGTTGCACTGGTTCGAGCGGCCACAAGAGATGCAGGACGCCGCCGCGCGCCTTATCACGCGCCATTTGAAACGGGTGCTGGGGGAGCAGACCTATGTGGTGGTGCAGGTGATCCCTCTGGTCAAGAGCGCCTACTACAGCAATGGCGAGCACTATTGAAGAGAGGGACAAACCAGGTTGGCGGGACGGGTGACGCTGCTACCCGGCTAACGCCACTTGGGCGGCAGGATGCTTATTGTCAATTACGGGATCAGGCCGATTTTGCCAGCAGTTTATCGAGCCAGCGAGTTGGCAATACCCGTCGCAAGAAGGCAAACAGCCGGGTTGGAGTGGTCACCGGATAGCGCGCCTTGGGATGGGCGTGGGTCAGTGCATGGAGCAGCGGCGGGATGCAGGCTTCGCTGGAGAGGGTAAAGCCGCTGGTGGCTCCCTCTTTTTCCAGCCGCGTCAGGGTTTGGCGGTAGGCCGACTGATGACGGCTCTGGGCCGGATCGATGTGCCGCAAGAAGGCGCTGCGGGCATTGGCACGAAAACGGGTATCGATGGGGCCCGGTTCAATCAGGCTGATATGTACCCCGCTGCCTGCCAGTTCGAGGCGCAGGGTGTCGCTATAACCTTCCAGCGCAAATTTGCTGGCGTTGTAGGCGCCGCGATACTTCATGGCAACCAGTCCCAGCACCGAGCTGTTCTGCACTATCCGTCCCTCTTTGGCCTCCAGCATCGGCGGCAGCACCTGACGGATCAGATGGTGCCAGCCAAACAGGTTGGTATTGAATTGTTCCTTGAGCGCCTCGGTGGGCAGATCTTCCAGCGCCCCGGGTTGGCCATAAGCGCCGTTGTTGAACAGGCCATAGAGGCGCCCGCCTGCCAGATGGAGCGCCGCACTGGCACCCAGCTCGATGGAGGCGGGGTCCGCCAGATCCAGCTGAACTGCCAGCAATCCCTGTTGCTGCAAACGGGCCACATCTTCCGCCTTGCGTGCCGAGGCGATCACGGTAAAACCGTGCTGGCCCAGCGCCTGCGCGGCGGCGAGGCCAATACCGCTGGAACAACCGGTGATCAAAACAAAACGGGGCATGATGGCGTCCTTGTGACTGCTGATTGAAGCGTGCGGGCGGGTGAGCGGATAAAACCCTTATCCGGTTCGCATGTTAGCCTGCCAACCGGCAAAAAGAAAACCGGGCCAAGTGGCCCGGTTTGCTGACATCGTATTGCCTGATTACATGAAGGTAAGCGGCATGATGATGTGGAACTTGACGTCGTGCTCGGAGGCGAAGATGTTGGGGTAATCGGTCCAACCGCCGCCCTGGCTGATGTCGTTGTTGTAGTCGGTGTAGTGCAGTTTGAACAGGGTGCCTTTCAGCTTGCCATCCTGCACGGTATAGGTGACATCGAAGTTGGCTGCCCATTCGGTATCTTCACCGTTAGCTGCTTTCTTGCCTTGACCGGTTTCGATATCCCAACCGTAAGCACCGGATACACCGACGGACCAGCCAGGCGCACCAACCAGGTCATCCAGAGAACGGGTCACGCCGAAGAACAGTGCTTTCTCGTTGTTGGCGTTCCAGTCAGAGCGGGAGTCCCACCAAATTTCGTTGGCACCCTGGGAGTTGGCGTAGCCACGGGTCAGACGGGGCAGGTAGTTGCCTTCCGCACCTTCAGCCTTGGTCCACAGACCTTCCAGACGGAAGCCGTACGGGCCCATGCCCCAGGCAGCTGTCAGAGCTTGTTGCCATGCCAGACCGTCATAAGTCTCGATCTGGGAAGCGCCCTTGGTGTAGGTCTCGGTCTCGGAACCGTAGAACTGGTAGCTGGTGGAGAGGCCGCCCAGTACGTCAAACTTGTGAGCCAGTTTGAAGTGGTAGCTGTCCATGTAGCCTTCGGACTGACCGAAAGAACCGGTCACAGCAGTGCCATTTTCGAAGGTGTAACGGGCTGCAATACCGTGGATGTAGTCGATGACGTTTTCATCAGCGAACGGATCCATCCACGCTTTGGCACGGGAGAAGACCTGAGTCTCTTTGTACCAGGGGGCCTTGTACTCGTCAGCGATGGCGTAGGTCAGGTAGAGGCCACCGAAGTTACCTTCAACTTGACCACCACGATAGGTACCCGGCTGATAAGACCAGTTAACACCGATTTGGCCAGGGACATACAGCTGGGTATAACCACCCTTGGCAGTGATGCCGCCGTCCAGGAATTTCAGCTTCATCGCTGCGTTGGAGAGGCTGAAACCACCTTCAGGGGAGCCATCTTTGGCGTTGTTGCCCCAAGAACGGCCAGCGAAGGAGAATTCGTTTTCCTGGTTGACCGGGTGATTTTCGGTAACGGCCAGGTCATATGCACCGAAGCCGCCCAGATCCAGACCTACGGTGTCCCAGGCATAACCGGAGTTGAAGTTAAGAGCGGCTTGAACGGTGGAATGGCTCAGGTTGGACTGGTATTTGCCTTCTTTCTTGGCTGCAGTCGGGTCACCATCGATGCGCTGACGATCACGCTGGAAGTAGAACAGACCGCCGGTCAGTTTGGAGTCTTTAACGAAGGTTTCATAGGACTGGCCGTATTCCGGGCTCATCATATCCTGAGCTGCCAACGCCATACCGGGGGCGACCAGAGCGGCTACCACAGCGGCACTCAAAGCGGCGCGCTTGAAGATCACTTTTTCCATTTTTATTGCTCCTGATTTTATGGACTTAGCTTTTTTCCGGCAGTTGGCATCGGGCCTACCGCTCGGTATTGGCATTGCAATCAAAACCCCGAAGGGCAAAAAATCTTGTCTTGGCTACCTGCAAACCCGGATGTCTTGGCACATCTGTAGTTGGCAGTCCTGATCATCACATGTTGTTTTTTTATGTTCCGATTCTTGGCTATCGGACAACCCCAAGAGTACGTTCGCGGTGCGAAATATCAATGAAAAGTTCCCTCAACGTTTCAAAAGTATGACCGAGTGCAAATAATCATGGGCAAGGTCGTAAACAGCCTCATGGCAGGTATCACGGTGATGAGAGCGTTTTCTTGAGGCTGCGGCCAGCGCCAGTGAGGGTTTTCATCCGGTACGGGGGAAGAGGTGTCAGTTAACCTGCCGATAACAGATAATTTTGTGCTACAAAAAAACTTTCCCTCTGGTTGAGGGAAAGTGATCTGGTGAGGATGCGGGGCGAATAGGGTTCAGCCTTGCTGGCCGAGGATGCGGGGGATCTGCTGCGCCTGATGGTGGATATGGGACGAGACCTGCACCGAGAGCTGACTCACCTGACGGGCATGCTGATGGATACGGGCGATCAGGTCGGCAAAACTGGCCAGCTTGTGTTCCTGACTTTTGGCGTTGTCGGCGCCCTGCAGGGCGATCACTGCGGTGTTGCGGGCGATCTCCCGCACTGCTTGGGTGGTCTGGCGCAGTTGTTCCGCCTGCGCCCGCTGGCGGCTTGATTCGCTGGTGATTCGGTTCAGTACAGTGCCAAGTTGTTCGCCGGATTGGGTCAGACGCCCCAGAATATCGGTGATCTGGTTGAGGGATTGCTGGGTGTTAGCTGAGAGGTGGCGCACTTCATCGGCAACCACGGCAAAACCGCGTCCCTGTTCCCCTGCGCGGGCCGCTTCGATGGCGGCGTTGAGGGCCAGCAAGTTGGTCTGCTGAGCGATATGACCGATCACATCGACAATGGCCGTCACATCGGCAACCGAGCGGGTGAGGGCTTGCAGCGCCTCATCGCTCTCGTCAATCGCCAGTCCGGTCTGATGAGTGGCGTGCAGCATGCTCCCCACCAGATCTTCGCTCTGGCTCATCGCCTGTTCGTTATGGTGGGCATGCTGGGCGATGTCGGCGGCAACCTGATGGACCTCTCCGGCCAGCTGGTTCAGCTCATCCATCATCTGGCCGCTCTCGTCGACCACCTGTTCGGTGGTGCGGGTGCTGTGGTGGATCTCGTCAACCTGACTGACCATCCCTTGCAGACTGAGGGATACCGCTGACAGCTGCCCCTCTTTTTGTTGTTGGTCCAGTTGCAGACGACCGATCAGCCGATTGTAGCTGGCAACAATATCGGCCAGCTCGTTGCGATCGCGCCCGGTAGGCAACGGCTCGGCCTGCCCCGTCTGATCGAGTTGCATAAAAGCTCCACGCAGTCGCAACAAGGGGGCGAGCAGCCAACGTCGTTGCACCAGCGCAAACAGCAGGGCGACTATCACCAGACAGAGCGCCAGCGTGCCGAGGATGGTGGCCAGCTCCTGATTGACGGCTTGCCGTTCGCGGGCAAGTTGTTCCCCCATCTGTCTGGTCGCTTGCAACATCGCCATGATGTCTTGCTGCACGGTCTGGCGGCCAGCCTGTTGCTGTTGCAGCGCCGCACGGCTGTTGGCCAGCTCCTGCGGATAGCGGCTCAGCAGCGAGCGTAATTCGCTGCGCGGTTGATCTCCCAGCTCCTTGCGTACCGGCTCCCCCAGCGTGAACTCATCGGCGGGCGCCTCTTCATACATGCCGAGCAGCGGCAAGGCTTGCAGCGCTTGGGCCTGTTTTTGCAGTGCCTCCAGCTCGAAGCGGATCCCTTCGAGCAGCTTTTCATTGCCCTGCTCCATATAGCTTTGGCGCAAATGGGCGAGGCGCGGCAGGCCCGCCAGGATCTCGGCCGCACCGCGGCGATATTGCTGTGCCGCGGCAGATTGTTCCGTGCTGGCACCTTGCTCCCCATAGCGGATCAGCTCCATGGCCTGGCTGCCCAGTTCACTCTCGGCATTTTGCAGCAGCAGCTGGCTGTTGCCCGAGAGCTTGCCTGCGGCCTGATAGTCGTGCGCGATGCGCTGCGCCATCTGTTCGAGTTGCTGTCTGAGCGGGGCTGCCACGGCATCATCCTGAGCGGCCAGCGAGGAGAGCGCTTGCTGGCGGACCTTCTCCGCGGCTGTCAGTTGTTGCGGATCGCCGCTGTTGAGGTAGTCACGCAGGCTGTTTTGCAGGGTCACGGTCACCAGTTGTTGCAGCGTCTCGTGCTGATGCTGGGCCTGATTGGTACGGGCAAGCTGCTGCCAGCCGTGGTAGAGGGCCAGCGCCTGTCCTCCCGCGACCAGTAACAAAACAAGGGAGGAGAGGGTGGCGTAATGGGCGATTTTCACGGGGTAATTCCTGTCAGCACAGACCATGGGGGAGCGTGGCCCGAGCCTAAACAGGGATGATGGCGTTTTTATGACAGCATGGTCAGGTGGCCCTATTTTACCGACTTAACTGGCTGGGGATGCCAGTGCTCTGTTGCGTTGGCCCAGCATACCGAGCAGGGCGCCGCCCATGATAAGTGCACCGGCCAGCAGATGGCGCGAGGTTAGCTCCTCTCCGTTCAATGTTACTAACAGCAAAGTACTCAGCAGAGGGGTCAGGTAGGCAAGGGCTCCGATCCGGCGTGGATCGCCGTCTCGCAGTGCCAGATACCAGGTAACGAAGGCCGCCCCCATCGGGCCCAGCGCCAGCCCGATGATCAGCCACCAGTCACTGGTGGGGAGCTGCGCGAGCGGCAGAGGCCCTTCGAGCAGACGGGCAAGCAGCAGCGCCAACAAACCTGCGGGCAGACAGGCTGCCGCAGTGACCACGGCGGGGGCTGGCGGCAGACGGCGTGATAATACCGAGTAGGCTCCCCAGACGACTGCCGCGCCCAGTGCCAGCAGGTATCCCGGCAGATAGGCCTGCTGCAGTTGCAGCTCGCCGTTGACCATCACCAGCATGGAACCCGCCAGACCAAAGGCGCCAGCCAGCAGGTGACGGGCATGGAGTGGATGGCCGGGCAACAACAGTGGGGTGAACAGAATGATGCAGAGCGGCCAGAGGTAGTTGATGAGGTTTGCTTCCAGCACCGGGGCATGGCGAAAGCTCATAAAGAGCAGCAGATGGTAGAGCAGCAATGCCGCAACCGTCACCAGCCAGGTAATCGGACGAGCATGCCACTGGCGCCAGAACGGCAAGGCCCCGACCCCGCAGAAAAACAGCACCAGCCCGACCAGTACCAGCGGTGACACGCTGGTAACCCGTGACGTCAGCGCCGCCAGCGAGGCCCACAGCACAATGGTCAGCAAGGCAAAACCGGTGGATCTATCCCACCAGGAACATCCGGACATCCAACACTCCTTTGCAAGATGAAGCTGCTGGCTTTGCCGCAGGGCTCAGCCAAAAAGAAGCAGTCTATCAGAGAGAGGATAGATGCCGAATGCTGCGTGAATACAATTGCTTGTGACTTGGTGAGGATTTTGATGGTGCAAGCTGAGTGCTGCTGGACGTCGAACTAATCGCCAAAGAGATGAGTGAATGCGAAAAGGGGATGATGGGTGGCGTCCCAGGCAGGATTCGAACCTGCGACCTCGCCCTTAGGAGGGGCGCGCGCTATCCAGCTGTGCCACTGGGACGTGCGGGCATTATATAAAAATGCCAATAAAAATAAACAACTGCGTATGTCTGTTTATCCAGTTGCTTACATTCTGGCCGGATTGTACGTTTGTGCTCTGGGGGTCAGATAAACAAGTTTGTGGTGTCTGAATAAGAAGGGGTGGGGGGAGGAAGATACTGGTATGCAATAAATTGACTTTTAATTCACTTGTTGCCGTGAGGTATGGCTACCTCTTGTTGTGTTGTGCCACAGGTATTGAGCTTTTGTCGTTTTATTTTGTTTTAGTGAAATATTTAGCTTAATCAGTTTGGTAGCTATTAATCATGGCCAATGCTCCCTTGTATTTTAAAGATGAATCATGAAGCTATGGCTCAGCGTCAGGTACGGCCAGTAGCGGGTTTGGAATGGTCTTGTTTGCTTAGTTATATAAATTGCCATAGAGTTAATTCGCGATTAGTTATCGCCGAAAATAAAGTTGTGACAAGGGCAAACCGATTGAAAAGTCGGGACGCAAAGCCTCCGGTCTAAAGGCGTTGTTGAGCTGGGATAGCGGGGCCACCACAGTGTTATGCTGGCTGCCTTTGCCAAGGGGTAGTCGTGTTTGTGTTGCCTGTCGTGTTGTGTTGCCCTTTCGTTTGTCCATAACGTAAAGGAAAACAATATGCTAAGTCCAAAACCCGCATTGCTGGCCATGATGGTCGGCTCCCTGCTTGCCTCATCTGCCGTTTATGCGGCTGCGCCGGGCAAGCCCACCATCGGCTGGGGTCCCATCAAGTTCGCCATTGTTGAAGTGGATCAGGCGGCAACCTCCTACAACAATCTGGTCAAGGTCAAGGATGCCGCCGATGTGGAGGTGAGCTGGAACCTCTGGAGCGGTGACGTCGGCCAGAGTGCCAAGGTACTGCTTGATGGCAAGGAGGTGTGGTCTGGCCCCTCTGCTGCTGCAGGCACGGCCAAATTCAAGGTGAACAAAGGTGGGCGCTACCAGATGCAGGTGGCCCTCTGCAATGCCGATGGCTGTACTCTCTCTGATGCCAAGGAGATCGTGGTCGCCGATACCGATGGCAGCCACCTAGCGCCGCTAAAGGCCGCGTTGCAGGAGAACAACAAGCCCTACGCCAACAAGTCCGGCAAGGTGGTCGGTACCTACTACGTGGAGTGGGGGGTCTATGGCCGCAAGTTCACAGTGGACAAGATCCCGGCCCAGAACCTGACCCATATCCTCTATGGTTTCACCCCCATCTGTGGCGGGGATGGCCTCAACGATAGCCTCAAGGAGATCGAAGGGAGCTTCCAGGCGTTGCAACGTGCGTGTGCCGGTCGTGCCGACTTCAAGGTTGCGATCCACGATCCTTGGGCCGCCGTTCAGATGCCGCAAAGTGGCCTGACTGCCTATGACGAGCCTTACAAGGGTAACTTCGGTGCCCTGATGGCGCTCAAACAGGCTTACCCTGACCTCAAGATCCTCCCCTCCGTCGGCGGCTGGACCCTTTCCGACCCCTTCTACTTCCTCGGTGACAAAACCAAGCGCGATACCTTCGTCGCCTCGGTCAAAGAGTTCCTGCAGACCTGGAAATTCTTCGATGGCGTGGACATTGACTGGGAGTATCCGGGCGGACAGGGTGCCAACCCGAAGCTGGGTAGCCCGAGTGATGGTGCCACCTACGTGGCCCTGATGAAGGAGCTGCGCGCCATGCTCGACGAGCTGGAGTCGCAGACTGGTCGCCAGTATGAGCTGACGTCGGCTATCGGGGCCGGGGGGGACAAGATCCAGGATGTGGACTACAGGGCGGCCCAACCCTACATGGACCACATCTTCATGATGACCTACGACTACAACGGCGCCTGGAGCAACACCGAGTTGGGTCACCAGACTAACCTCTACGCGGCGAGCTGGGATCCCGATACCAAGTACACCACCGACAAGGCAGTCAACCTGATGCTGGCGCAAGGGGTTGACCCCGGCAAGCTGGTGGTCGGTGCCGCCATGTATGGCCGTGGCTGGACTGGCGTGAGCGGCTATCAGGGCAACAACCCCTTCACCGGCAAGGCGACCGGCAAGGTGAAAGGCACCTGGGAAGATGGCGTGGTCGATTACCGCGACATCGTCAACAACCGGATGGGAGCTGGCTGGGAGAAGAGCTACGACGAGGTGGCCGAGGCTCCCTATCTGTTCAAGGCTTCGACCGGCGATCTCATCACCTATGACAACGACCGCTCGGTCAAGGCCAAGGGGCAGTATGTGCTAGCCAACAAGCTGGGCGGCCTCTTCTCCTGGGAGATCGACGCTGACAACGGCGACATCCTCAATGCCATGCACGAGGGGTTGGGTCACGGCGAGGGAACCACTCCGCCAGCCAACAAGCCGCCGGTGGCCAACGCGGGCAGCGATCTGAGTGTCACTGGCCCGACCGAGGTGACGCTGAATGGTTCCGCGTCCCACGACCCGGAAAATGGCGCCCTCACCTATAGCTGGAAGCAGGTATCCGGCCCGCAGGTCACCCTGTTTGATGCCACTCAGGCCAATGCCCGCGTTGTACTCGATGCCGTGTCCACCAACATCAATCTGGTGTTCGAGCTGACAGTGACCGATGACCAGCAGTTGAGTGCCAAGGATCAGGTGGTGGTCACCAACAAGGCGCCGCAGGCCAATCTGGCGCCGGTGGTGAGTGTACCTGCCACGGCCTCTGTGGAGGCGGGCAAGCAGGTGACCATCAAGGCGACCGCCTCTGATCCGAACGGTGATCCGTTGACCTATCAGTGGAGCGTGCCGGCAGGCATCACCGCAACGGGTCAGAACAGCGCCACCCTGGTGGTGACTGGCCCGAACGTCACCATCGACACCGGCTATGACCTGAGCGTCACCGTCTCCGACGGTGGGTTGGATGCCAGTGCGGCAACCCGTCTGACGGTCAAACCGGCCAGCAGCGGTGGCGGTTGCACGGCAACCGATCCGGATGCGGCCAACTGGCCAGTCTGGAAAGCGGCCAGCACCTATAACAGCGGCGACAAGGTGAGCCACAACCAGCTGGTGTGGCAGGCCAAGTACTGGACCCAGGGCAACGAGCCGAGCCGCACCGCGGATCAGTGGCTGTTGGTGAGCAAGGTGCAACTGGGTTGGGATGCCAATGTGGCCTACAACGGTGGCGAGCTCACCACCCATAATGGCCATCAATGGAAAGCGCAGTACTGGACCAAGGGCAATGAGCCCGGCAAACACGACGTCTGGCAGGATGTGGGGGCCGCCAGCTGTAAATAAGGTTTGAGTTGTGGCGGGGCATGCTGGTCATGCCCCGCTTTTGCAACCCGCGGCGCTGAACATTGGCTGCTCTGCCAATCCCTCTTTTTCTGCTCTGTCTTGTATCCGGTCAGGCCGACTTGTTATGCCGGCATGAAGGCTCTCCCCAAGTGATGGCTGCACTGCTCTCTGATAAGGTGTGAACCTGATTCGTGGCAACCTTTCCGCCGTTGTAATTACACTGCTGGAAAGTCTGCGGCCGAATATTTTCAGGTTGCCCAAGAGGCGAGCATCCCGCTGTTGGCGAGACAGGCCAGCGGGTCGGTATCGCCAGGATGAGGGCTTGCTCAACTTCGATTGCTCGCTCTTTTTAAATCTCTGTCCGTCGTCATGCTGTCCCTTCATGCAGTACTTAATCGACGGCATTTGGCTGTTGAACAAGGATGGCAAGCATCATAGCCAGCTTCCCGGATGCTGTTGTTATCCAAGCCAGCGCTCCCGGCAAGGGTATTTCATGGTGTCATACCTGGATCAGGCCGAGATCCTGCAATGAGCCGATGCAATAAAAGATGGGGCCTGCGGGCCCCATTCTTGTTTGGTGGAGTTCAGGTTTGGCCGTGGAACATCTGGCCCGGACAGGACAGCGCCTCGAAAGGGCTGTGTGATGATGTGTGTTGTTTTTTTATTACATTTTCCGTGAAAGGCTTTCAGCAATTACTTGCCGTAGCGGAAGTAGTATTCACGGGTGGAGGGGGCATAGGCATCTTTCTCTACAACGCCGTTCTTGGTAGTTGCACCGCGCAGGTGGAACAGGACTGCCAGATTCTCAAACATGGTTTACCTCATCGCTCTGTCATTTATGGTTATGGTGTGTGACCTGGGGCACGGTTTGATCCTATGGTCATTTGTGAGCCAGATCAACTTTCTGTGTTGTAAATTTACAAAAATCATGGAAAGGGTTTTCAAATGCAATGCCCTTTATGGAAAGGCTTTCCCGAGGTGACGGGGGAGAAGCTGATTACCAGCCAGCATAGAGAGGTCTGAGAGCGGGGGGCGTTGCACGGGGAAAGGGGCTTGCTGCACGGCCTCTCCTTTATAGGTGCTTGAGCTGATTTGTGACATAAAACAGAGAGATAGCACGCGCCTTGCTGGTAAAAACAGCGAACTGCTGCAATTTTGACTAAACGAATCAGTCGCGGTTATTTTAGGGTTGACAGCAAAGCGGGTGATGCCTATCATGCGCCTCCGTTGCCGGAGATAACTTCGGTGGCGCCGAGGTGAGTTGGGGTTATAGCTCAGCTGGGAGAGCGCTTGCATGGCATGCAAGAGGTCCGCGGTTCGATCCCGCGTAGCTCCACCAAATTCAGAATGACTACCGGTCATTCACAAAAATCGGGGTTATAGCTCAGCTGGGAGAGCGCTTGCATGGCATGCAAGAGGTCCGCGGTTCGATCCCGCGTAGCTCCACCAA
>NZ_JAAKTL010000018.1:0-90694 GCF_049174415.1 Aeromonas sp. 601039 | reverse complement strand
TTGTCATTGAACACCTCAGGTCATGGTGGCGACTGTACCACCTAAAATGGTGTCCGGGATGATTAGACCACTACAGGATTATCTTATGGATAATCTTGGATCACTTTTCCAAAAATACCTTAACCACATGTTTTGAAAAGATTTTAAGACCAACTCCTGGGAATGAAAGTGCACCAGTTGGGAACGTTAGTGCACCAGTTCGGGAATGATAGTGCACTGAAATTACTCCAAAGATCTGTTCCGTGGCCTGCGGATCTCCCACATGTCTTTTCGATATTCAGTTACCAGCCAACCTATCGTAAACAGCTCACCCACGGCTCTACGGGCAATCTGCTGGCGCTTTCTCATCGCATCAGCAATCGCAGGATCCGGCCAGATGTAATTGCACAGAGTATCCAAGGACGCGCGTCCTGATTTGCCAGGATCGATCCACCCGCATAGGCGTTGATGGATCAATCGAGCAGGATCGCTCTTGAGGCTACGCACTTCATTCATATCGATGCGAGCATGTGGGCGCCCACCGAGAACGGCTTCTGCAATCTGTGGGTTCAAGCAGATGTATAGCGCGTTATCATCCTCATCAAAGAGATGGCTCATCAGGTGGAAAGATGCACTGCGAGAGTCGCCTTGAATGACAACGGTGACATTGGACATCCTGATCAGGCTAGCCTTTAGGGTTTTAAGGTTTCTGCCGCTTTTGCATAGACCAATCTCTTCGAGTAGCTGAGTGATACGAGACTGCACCACCAAGCAACGGCAGTCCGCACTATCAAACTCCGATGCCAAGGCCAAACGAAGTCTCTTAGGAATAGCGGCTGATGGCGCAGAGGTCAGAATAACGCCCTTGGGGCCGGATAGAGCAACCAGCCCTTGTAGCAGCCGCATATCATCAGCCCCTAACGGCTCAAAACCAATAAAACGAGCGCTTTGGTTCTGTCCATAGCAATACGTCACATCCAGCTTTAACTTTTTTCTCTCCCCTCGCTTTAAACTGCGGAATAGACCAGGAGCAAGGCAGTGCATCGGATCATGGCGCGCGTGGGTAAGTTCAATAGCCATGAGCAAACCTCCTTCGCTCTCGCGCCTGGGGAGGTTCCATGAGTTGTACCGGATGTAATACGCCCCCTTCCTGGCGTTCAAACCATTGATCTTTGATCGCAGTGCCATAGTTCTGCTTGGATACCCCAAAGCGCACAAACGCACTGCGTCGAGAGTTTCCGATGGGTGTACTACCGCGTTGAATCTCGGTTAGCTGGTTTGCTTCTTCTTCCCCCATCCGCACGATGTAACCACACCATCGGATGTTATCAATCAACGCTGATGCGCCTCTGGCTGCCTGCTGCTGATCAAGACTGCCATCCCTCGCGCTCCCCTTGCTGGCGTGATGTAAATAGAGCACCGCAGCCCCCGTCTTTGCGGCCAGCGACTCAAGTCGGGTAATCAGCTGGGACATGTCTCCGTTACTATTTTCGTCCATCTGATGCATACGGCTGAGGGTGTCGAGAACAACAAGGCGATATCCATCTACCTTCTGCACCAGAGCCTGAAAACAGTCCGGATTCATCAGATCTAAACTCACCCCCATCATCGGTTCCAATGCGAGGTTTGTGGCAATAGAGGCCCTCGCTTTGGGTGATAGATGTTTGCCAAGTGCATGGACGCGATGACTAAGCACTGCAGCCGGATCTTCACCTGCCATATAGATCACTCGGCCTGAACGGGTCGGGCGTAGTTGCAACAGATCGCCATCAGACTCTTTGCAAGCCACGGCCATTGCGGCCTGCAATGCCCAAAAGCTTTTACCTGTTGCTCCTGGTGCGATCAGAGCTCCCACAGTACCGGCCAAAAATCCAGACCATATGAAGTCAAGAGCAGGCGGCTCCTGTTCAAACGCAGCTAGTAGGTCAAGAGCCATGGCTTACCTCTTAGCGTTTGAATTCTGTGACTTTTGTCGTGCTAGCTGCTCGGCTTTGGTTGGCCGGCCACGCCGAGGCATATCTGCCGATTTAACCGCTCGATCATCCAAACCTTGGCTAATGACATGTTCAGCAAGCCAAAGCTCAACATCTTCAGCACGCCAGAGCAAACGCTTGGTTCCTGGTAAACGGCAGATAGGGGGAAGTGAACAAGGGTTTCGAGTCGCGTCACTACGGATGCTAGCAACGGATTTATGCAGACAGAGAGCCAATTGCTCAACAGTCAAAAGCACCACGCTGGAGGTGGTAATAGAGGTTTGTTTCATGGTCATAACCCATCAAGGCGGCAAGGGTCATCGAATAGCTGTGCCGGTTAGCTAATCGGTAATTGACCTGAGCGGCACCATGCCCGGCCTTGAGGGTATAAATAATTAGTGCCTGTCGTCCGATGTTACGTGACGAAATGAAGTCTACCAGCAGTGTTTTGCTATGTCATGCACTGGCAAGCGTCATTCGCCGCTATCAGGCCAGTGTGGCATGCCACAATTTTGCCACACTGGATAAGCTAAATGCTGCATTCCAACGCTCAGTAACGCATCAAACTGCAACACCCAAACCACTGTTTTTTTTGATAAAATTTGGTGCCGGTAACAGGAGTCGAACCTGCGACCTTCGCATTACGAATGCGCTGCTCTACCAACTGAGCTATACCGGCTTGTTGCTATCCACATTCATGAAAAATGGCCGGCAAGTCAATTGAGCCCGCTCGATTTTATGAGTTGGCTCATGGTGTTAGAACCCGATTTACAGATCGACAAACTCAGGGATATGGGCCCGGCCGCGGCTTTCGAGAAATTCGAGCAGGGCGCGGGGGGAGCGCACCAGGAGCCGCTCTTGCGGGAAGCCCGCTTCGGTTACCAGACGGTGGCAGTGGCCAAAATCGCCAAGAGTAAATGCCACGTGGGAATCGGAGCCGAAAGTGAGATAGGCCCCCAGATCTCGCGCGGCTTCGACTATGGCACGGCAGTTGCCTTCGCTCCCCGGACGGGAATGAATGAAGGAGGAGTTGTTGATCTCCAGCGCTACCCGATAGTCAGCTGCCGCCTTGACCACCGCCTGAATGTCGATGGGAAATGAAGGGTTGCCCGGGTGGCTGATCATGTCGACCCGGCCGCTCTTGATGGCGTTGATCATCGCCTGGGTGTGGGTAGCCTGATCGCAGGGAGGGAATACCTGCTCATGAAAACCCGCCATGATCATGTCGAGGCGCGACTCGTAACGCTCGGGAAAATCGATCTCCCCCTCCAGGTTTTTGATGTTGGCCTCGATACCCCGCAGGATCCCTACCCCATCCACCACTCTTGGCAATATCGGCAAGTTGGCAAAGTGCCAGACATGAGGGGCATCGGCCATCTCGGGGCCATGATCCGTGGTGGCGAACAGCTTGATCCCCTTGGCCCTGGCTATCGGCAGATAGTCGTGGATGGTGCTGTAGGCATGGGTGCTGGCAATGGTGTGAGTGTGGGTATCGACTGGGTACTTCATCTTCTCTCCCCTCATATTTTGAAAGGGCAGCATAACAAAGAGCGGCAGCTTGGGCCACGCCAGTGCTTGCCACACTTTGTCACAAAATACCGCGAAGCTGACATAGTCTGAGGGGCTCTGGCTGGCATACTGCCCCCGTCGATACATGCCTGAACTCGCATCGACAGTTTGCCGTCAGGATGACGCGAACTCACTTTCCCCACCGTCGCGCCCTGCGGCGGTTTTTTTTGCCTGCAAACCGCAAACCGGTAACAGACGCGCAAAAAAAGGCCCAACTAGCATGGTGCAGGTTGGGCGAGACTTAATGTTTAATTGCAGTGGCATAGATATAGAGTCCTGCTTTTTGACTAAGTTCCGCCCACTTTGCTTTTTTCATCGAAAAACATTCCGCTAACACTCATTCACATTCTCTTGACACTTCACGTTATGAAACGTACTTTTTAAACATTCGTTTAAGTGAGGTGTCCAGTGAGTAAAATCGATACCAAAAACCGTATTCTCGACGCCGCTGAAGTGCTGTTTGCCGAGCGGGGATTCGCCGATACCTCTTTGCGTCTGATCACCAGCGAGGCCGATGTCAATCTGGCGTCGGTGAATTATCACTTCGGCTCCAAGAAGGAGCTGATCCAGGCAGTACTCGACCGTTACCTGAGCCTGTTTATGCCCGATCTCGATGCCCGCCTGCGGGTACTGATGGAGCAGGAGCAGCTGACTCTGTTGCAACTGTTTGAAAGCTTCGTCGAGCCACTGATGAAACTCTCGGCGGTGCGGGCCAATGGCCCGGCCATCTTCATGCAGCTGCTGGGGCGCGGTTATATCGACAGCCAGGGCCACCTGCGCCGCTTCATCACCGCCCACTACGGCCCCATTTTGCAGCGGATCACCCAGGCCATCTCCAAGGCCAATCCGGCCCTGTCGCCGGCGGATCTCTTCTGGCGCCTGCACTTCACCCTGGGCACCGTCGTATTCACCATGGCCTCTGCCGATGCGCTGCGCGACATCGCCCTGGCCGACTTTGGCCAGCAGCTCGATGTGGAAGGGCTGGTGCGCAACGTTATTCCTTATCTGGCGTCCGGAGTCGGGGCGCCCGTGGAGTCGACCAGGCTCTCCCTGGCCGTGTAACAACCAACAATAAATCAACGGAAACAGTGAAATAGAAGGAACTTCGGTATGATCACATTGCTTGTCCTGCTGGTGCTGGCGATAGCCGTTGTGCTCGGCGTACCCTCCATCCGTAAAAAGGTGGTAACCCGTCCGGTGTTCGGCATCTTCAAAAAGATACTGCCGCCCTTGTCAGCTACCGAGCGGGAGGCCATGGAAGCCGGCTCCGTCTGGTGGGATGGCGAGTTGTTTCGCGGCAACCCCGACTGGAAAAAACTGCACGGCTACGGCAAGGCCGAGCTGACCGCAGAGGAGCAGGCCTTTATCGACAATCAGGTCGAAACCCTGCTCGCCATGGTTGATGACTTCAAGATCGTCAACGAAACCAAAGACCTGCCGGAGCCGGTGTGGGACTATCTGAAGAAGGAAGGCTTCTTCTCCCTGATCATCCCGAAATCCTATGGCGGCCGCGAGTTCTCGGCGATTGCCAACTCCACCATCGTCACCCGCATTGCCACCAAGAGCCTGAGCGTGGCGGTCACCGTTATGGTACCTAACTCCCTCGGCCCGGGTGAGCTGCTGATGCACTACGGCACCCAGGCCCAGAAAGATTTCTGGCTACCGGGGCTGGCCAACGGCAAGGAAGTGCCCTGCTTCGCCCTGACCGGACCGGAGGCAGGCTCCGATGCAGGCGCCATTCCTGACAGGGGGGTCGTCTGCAAAGGGATGCACAAGGGTGAAGAGGTGCTGGGTATTCGCCTCAACTGGAACAAGCGTTACATCACCCTGGCGCCCCGCGCCACCGTGCTGGGGCTGGCATTCAAACTCTATGACCCGGAAAAACTGCTGGGTGACAAGGAAGAGCTCGGCATCACCTGCGCCCTCATCCCCACCAGCCACCCCGGCGTGCGCGTCGGCGATCGCCACTACCCCATGGGTCTGGCGTTCATGAACGGCCCGACCTTCGGCAAGGATGTGTTCATTCCGCTCGACTGGATCATCGGCGGCCCGGATTACGCCGGTCGCGGCTGGCGCATGCTGGTCGAATGCCTCTCCGCCGGTCGCGGCATCTCGCTGCCTGCGCTGGGCACTGCTTGCGGTCACATGGCGAGCCGCACCGTGGGCGCCTACTCCTACGTGCGCAAGCAGTTCGGCATGTCCATCGGCAAGTTTGAAGGGGTGCAGGAAGCGCTGGCCCGCATCGGTGGCCTCACCTATCAGCTGGAAGGGGCACGTCGCATGACTGCAGGTTCCCTGGACTTGGGTCAGGCGCCGGCCATCGTCACTGCGATTTCCAAGTACCACATGACCGAAATGGCGCGCCAGATCATGGATGACTCCATGGATATCCACGCCGGTCGAGCCATCCAGCTGGGCCCGAAAAACTACACCGGCTACGCCTACATGGGTATTCCGGTCGCCATCACGGTGGAAGGGGCCAACATCCTGACCCGCAACCTGATGATCTTCGGGCAAGGGGCTACCCGCTGCCACCCGTATGTGTTTGCCGAGCTGGAAGCAGCGGCTGATACCGACGTGGAGCGCGGTCTCGAGAAGTTTGACGCCCTGCTGATGAAGCACATCGCCTTCGGCGCCGGCAACTTCTTCGGTTCCCTGTTCCAGGGGCTGACCCTGGGTCAGTTCAACAGCGCGCCGGTAGCCGGTGAAACCGCTCGCTACTACAAACAGCTCTCCCGCATGAGTAAAGGGCTGGCCCTGTGCGCCGACGTCTCCATGCTGATGCTGGGTGGCGATCTCAAGCGCAAGGAGATGATCTCCGCCCGTCTGGGTGACGTGCTGAGCCACCTCTATCTGGCCTCCGCCACCCTCAAGCACTACGAGGATCAGGGCCGCATGGTCTCCGATCTGCCGTTCGTGCAGTACGCGGTGGAGCGCAACCTCTACCTGATTGGCAAGGCGTTCGAGGGCTTCTTCCAGAACTTCCCGAACAAGGTGGTGGGTGCCGTGCTCAAGCGCGTGGTGTTCCCGTTCGGCGTCGGTTACAAGATGCCGGCAGACGATCGCTGCCACGCCATCTGTCTGGCCATGATGAAGCCGGGCGAGTTCCGCGACCGTCTGACCGCCCTCTGCTACGTGGGCAAGGACGATGCGGATCCGGTCGGCCTGATGGAGCGCGCCTTCCAGGCCATGGTTGCTGTGCAGCCCTACGAGAAGAAGCTGGTGCAGGCCCAGAAAGAGGGCAAACTGCCCCGCAAACTGGCGCTGCCGGATCTGGTTGCCGCCGCACTGGCCGGTTCCATCCTGAGCAAGGACGAAGCGGACAAGCTGCTGGCCGCCGATGCCCTGCGCTACGAAGCGATTCAGGTAGACAACTTCGCCCCAGGCGAGCTGGAAGGCTTCTCCCAGCAAGCAAACAAGCAGCCAAACAAGGTCGAGCACGCCGCCTGACCCCTTGGCAAACCAGTACCAAACCGGCCCTCGTGGCCGGTTTTTTTGTTTGTTAACCATGCATTTACAAGCTGGGAGAATTCCAGTTAAATGCTTGAGTCCCTGTTGCAGGGGCTTTGGAAGCAAGGCCAGCGGAATGGCCGATAACAACAACTCAGGAAGAGTGAATGAACCTCGCCAAAACGGCGATCGAACGCCCCATCTGGGTGGCGGTCTCGATCGTGCTGATTTTCCTGCTGGGCCTGCTCAGCATCCGGGGACTGCCGATCCAGCTGTTCCCCGACATCGACCGTCCACACCTCAACATCTCGGTGAGCTGGCGTTCAGCCTCGCCCCAGGAGATGGAGTCGGAGATCACCGACCCCATCGAACAGGAGATGCAGGGGGTGCAAGGGCTCAAGAGCCTCACCAGCGAGAGTTATCCCGGCTTTACCGAAATCGATATGGAGTTTGCCCTCGGCACCGACATGCAGCGGGCCCAACTCGACGTGATTTCGCGACTGAACCGGGTCTCGGGACTGCCGGACAAGATTGGCGGCCCCTACGTCAACAACTACAGCAGCAACGATACCCTCACCTTCTTCTTCATCCAGCAGCTGCCCGGCGCCAAGGGGGTGATCGATGATCATCAGGCGTTGATCGAGGCGAGGGTCAAACCCGAGCTGGAGCGCATCGAAGGGGTCTCGACTGTCGCAGTCGAGGGGATCAACGAGCGCCAGATCCAGATCCGCTTCGACCCCTACCGCGCCGCCGAGCTGGGGGTGGAGATCCCGGTGCTGGCCAGCCGGGCCACCACCGGCTGGGACGTGTCGGCCGGTACCCTCGACATCGGGCGCTGGGAGTACAAGCTGCGCTTCGCCGGTCGCTATGATGTCGAGACGCTGGGGGACAAGGTGGTGGACTGGCGCGATGGCCTGCCCATCTATCTGCGGGATGTGGCGGAAGTAAGGGTGGCCCGGGAAGAGAACCCGGTGCTGCGGATCCAGAACGGCAATACCGCCATCGCCGCCCAGATTTTCAAGGAGAGCGGCGCCAATGCCCTGGCATCCCTTGAGGCGATCAAGGCTCGGGTGAACGAGCTCAACCGCGAGGTGCTGGAGCCGGTCGGGCTGCACATGGAGCAGTCGTTCGATGCCTCCCTCTACATCAATCGCGCCGTCAGCATGGTCACCGCCAACCTGGGGCTCGGGGTGCTGCTCTCCTGTGCCATCCTCTGGCTCTTCCTGCGCCAGCTCAAGGCGACCCTGATGATTGCCCTCGCCATCCCCATCAGCATCATGCTCACCTTCTGCCTGCTCAAGGTGATGGATCGCACCCTCAATATCATCTCGCTGGCGGGCATCGCCTTTGCCGTCGGCATGGTGCTCGACGCCGCCATCGTGGTGCTGGAGAGCATCTACCGGCGCCACGAGCGGGGGGATTTGAGCAAGGCGGAGGCAGCGCTTGAAGGCACCCGTCAGGTGTGGACGGCGCTGGTCGCCTCCACCCTCACCACGGTCGCCATCTTCCTGCCGGTGCTGCTGCTCAACGATGTGGAGGGTCAGCTGTTTGCCGATCTGGCGCTCACCATCGCCTGCGCCGTGACAGTCTCCATGCTGGTCGCCGTCACCGTGCTGCCCGCGGTGGCGGCGCGCTGGATGGGACATGAAACGCTGACCGATCCCTATGAGTCGCTGTGGCAGCGCACCACTCGTCATGTGATCCGCTGGACCTCGACCTCACGCCAGCGCTGGACGGTCATCACCCTGATGATGAGCCTGCCGACACTGGCCACCTGGGCGCTGCTGCCCAAGATGGACTATCTGCCGGACGTGAAACGGGACGCGGTGGATGTCTGGATGAACTTCACCCCCGGGGTCAATCTCAAGGCCCAGCGCGAAGAGGTGATCGATACCCTGATCACCCGCCTCGCCCCCTACATGAAGGGGGAGAAAGAGCCTGCCCTCAAGAACTACTACATCTTGCGCTACCCGGGGGGCGCCCAGATTGGCGTGCGCCCCAAAGACGAAAACCGCATCAAGGAGCTGGAGAGCCTGTTGATGAAACAGCTGCTGGTGGGTATTCCCGACACCCGGGTGTTCGGCGGTCAGGGGTCGCTGTTTGGCGGCTTTGACAGCGAGAACGGCGTCTCCCTGCTGCTGCAGGGGGGTAACCTGCCCGAGCTCTATCAGGCGGCCCGTGCCAGCATGGGGATCCTCAGCAAGGACCTGCCAGGAGCACAGGTCCGGCCCGAACCGAGTCTCGACTTCACCGCCCCCGAGCTCAAACTGGTGCCGCAAGATCGACGTCTCGCCGAAGTGGGTTGGGATCGCACGCCCCTGCCCACCATTATCCAGACCTTTGGCGACGGCTTGCGAGTGGGCGAGTATTTCGACGGCGAGGATCGGCTCGACATCATGCTGATGGGGCAGAGCTCCGCCAATCCGGACGAACTGAAGGCAGTGCCGCTGGCCACCCCCTCCGGGCGCATCGTCCCCCTTGGCGAGCTGCTGCGGGTGGAGCACGACATGGGCCCGGCCAGTATCTTCCGGGCCGATGGGCGTCGCAGCATCATCCTGCAGATAGCGCCCCCGGCGGGCATGACCATGGAGCAGGTGATCGACACCCTGAAAAACCGCAGTTTTGCCGCCATCCGCCCCCTGCTGCCCGCCGGTGGCGAGCTGCGCATTGCCGGCAATGCCGACAGCCTGCAACAGGCGCTCGACAATCTGGGGACCATCTTCCTGTTCGCCGTGGTGATCCTGCTGGTGCTGCTGTGGGGGGTGTTTGCCTCCATCAAGGATGCCCTGCTGGTGCTGCTCACCCTGCCCCTTGCCTCGGTTGGCGGCGTGCTGGCGCTGCAACTGAGCGGGCTGCTGGTGCCGCTGCCGATGGACCTGCTCACCATCATCGGCTTTGTCATCCTGCTGGGACTGGTGGTCAACAACGCCATCCTGCTGGTGCATCAGACCCGCACCGCTGAACGGGACGGTATGAGCCGTCAGCTGGCGGTGGCTGATGCCTTGCAAAGCCGGATGCGCCCCATCGCCATGACCAGCCTCACCAGCATCTTCGGCATGCTGCCGCTGATGCTGAGCCCGAGTGAGGGGAGCGAAATTTACCGCGGGCTCGCCACCGTCATTGTCGGCGGCATGAGTTGCAGTACCCTGTTTACCCTGATCCTGTTGCCTGCCTTCCTGCGTCTCGGGGAGCAGGTGGCGATCCCACAACCCCTGCGCCAGCGGGCCTGAGCAAGGAGCTCATCGATGACACATATGATTACCCGAATGTTGGCTGGCGCTGCGCTGATTGCAGGCAGTGCGCTACCGGTATTGGCCGATCAGGGCAAGATGGTGACCCTGGCGGATGTGACCCAAGGGGATGCGGCCGCCAATATCTGGGTCAGCGGCACGGTGGCGAGTCGCCAGCAAGCTGCGCTAAGCGCCGAAGTGAGCGGCCGGGTGGAGTGGATCGCCGAATTTGGCAGCCGGGTCAAAAAAGGGGACGAGCTGCTGCGCCTCGACAGCGCGGCACTGCGCCTCTCGCTGGAGCAGGCTCGCGCCGAGCAGGCGAAATGGCAGAGCAACTTGCGCTTCGCCCGCGCCGAATCCCAACGGATCACCCGACTGCACCAGCAAAAGAGCGCCTCCCAAAGCCAGTACGACAAGGCCAGTTACGATGTGGAGCAGGCCGCGCTGGCCGAGCGGCTGGCCGCCATACAGGTGAACCTGATTGAGGAACAGCTGCGCCGCAGCCATATCTATGCCCCGTTCGACGGGGTGGTGAACAACCACTTCATCCAGCCCGGCGAGCATGTGGACGCGGGCGAGCAGGCGCTGGAGCTGGTCAACCCGGATCAGCCGGATATCCGCCTGCAAGCCCCCATTCTATGGGCCCAGCAGCTGGCACCACAAACCCGGCTGCGGGTGGAGGGGGAGCAGCTGAGCGGTCATGGCGTCTATTACCAGCGAGCCGCCAGCGCCGATCCCAAGTCGCGCCTCATCGAGCTGCGCCTCAAACCGGAAGCGGGCACCTTCATCATCGGCTCGCCGGTGCGGGTTGCCCTGCCACTGGGGGAGCAACAGAGCATGCTGCTGCCCCGGGATGCCCTGGTGCTCGGCACCGATGGCAGCGTGGTCTATCAGGTGGCGCGAAGCGGCAAGGCGCTCAAGGTGAATCGGGTGCCGGTCACCGTGCTGTTTGGCGACAGCCAGCAGGTGGCGGTGAGCGGCGCCCTCAAGCAGGGGGACCGGGTGGTGGTACGCGGTGCCGGCAGCCTGCAGGATGGCGACACCATAGCGCTGTTCAAGGGCTAACCACGCCCGACGTAGGCTGGCCAATCTTTACCCGCTTGGCCCGGGACATACAGCCAAACGGGCCACAGTTTGCTATCTTGGCGGCCATCACTCGCGTTTAGAGCAATCAACACCCATGAGCATTATTTTGGGCATCGATCCGGGTTCGCGGATCACCGGATACGGGGTTATCCGGGTCGTGGGCGGCAAGGCCGAATACTTGGGCTCTGGCTGCATCCGCACCGATTGCGGCGAGCTGCCGGAGCGCCTCAAACAGGTCTATGACGGGGTATGCGAGATCATCACCCAGTTCAAGCCCACCGAGTTTGCCATCGAGCGAGTCTTTATGGCCCGCAACGCCGACTCGGCCCTGAAACTGGGGCAGGCCCGGGGCAGCGCCATCGTCGCAGCAGTCAATGCCTACCTGCCGGTGAGCGAATACTCCGCCACCCAGATCAAGCAGGCGGTAGTCGGCACCGGCGGTGCCGCCAAGGAGCAGGTGCAGCATATGGTGACCCATCTGCTGAAACTCTCCGCCACCCCGCAGGCGGATGCAGCAGATGCCCTCGGCGTCGCGCTCTGCCACCTGCACACCCGCCAGAGCCTGATCAAGATGGCCGGCCGCGCCAGCAGCTCGGTACGTGGCCGCTATCGCTGAGCCCTTGTGTCGTCCACGACTCATCTCAGTATCGCTAAATAAAAAAACCGCCCCGGATCTCCGGGGCGGTTTTGTTTGGCCGTTTTGTTTGAGCGCTTAGCGAGCCGAAATGGTGATGCTGGCGAGATCGATCAGATTGACCGCCCCCTTTTGACCGCCTGCATCGTTGTAGGTGTCGTTCGCCTTCAGGTAACTCATGTTGTAAAAATCGCTCACTCGAATGTCATACTCTCCGGCGGGCAGATCCACCACGAACGGCGTCGAGTCACGCAACGGTTTGAGGTCGCCCTCTTTCATCACATGGGGCATCTGCACCATGCCGCTGGCGACAACCTTGCCACCACTAAGCATCGAGATCCGTTTCACCCCGTTGGTCACCCCCAGATTGATGGCATGCTGGGCATTGCTGTATTGCAGGCGAATAGCGTGCTTGCCATCGAGCTTGACCCCCTGCACCAGCAAGCTGTCGTCGGGGCGGCCCCAATCCTTGAGGTAAGGGACGGGAATGGCCCCATCGGCGGCGCTCACACTGCCGGTATGGGAGACGTTGGCCCCATCGATGGCGATATGTTGCAGCGCAGGCTGATAGCAAACCGGCTTGGCATGATGGGAGCGGTTGCCGGACTCCGGATAGACCGCCTCGGCACTGTAGCAATAGGCCTGGCCCGGCTGTAACACCATGTCGTCGACCCAGTTGGTCGCACGATCCAGCCCGGAGGCCACCTGCTTGCCATCCCGATAAATGTTGTAGCTGAGCGCCCCCTTGTTGACACTATCCTGCAGGGCAACAACCAGCTTGCCACTCTGCTCGCTAACCCCGAGCAGGGTCGGCTCGGTCGGTGCAAACACCTGCCGGTTCTCGACATCCAGCGGCGCCACATCCTTGATCAGGCGGATCCCCTGATCATCAGCCACGGCGGCACCGAGCGTCACCTCAATCCGGTTGCTAGGGGCCAGCATATTTTCACTTATCTGCTCACCCACCGGGGCGCCATTGAGGGTAATGCTGCGTACCGGATAGTAACTACCCTCCCCGCCCAGCTCCGGCAGTTGCAGCACTATGTCAATCTGCTTGCCACGATAGTTCAATCCCTTGAGTGCAGCCTCGGGCTTGGCCCCCATTAGCTTGTGCAAGTGAGCGGTGACAAACGGCTTGATCCGGATCCCCCCCTCTTCCACCTTGTAGCCGAAGGTGGTGTCGGTCACCATGCCAAGGTAGCCCCCGACAGACCAGAGCTGGCGCTGGGAGTTGATCACCGGCCCGGTCAAATCGGGATGGGTCAGATCCATCAGGGAGGGCTCACCGGAGAGCCACTCGAGGTTCTCCATGTTGGAGAGGTTCAGCGCGGCGCCGCGCATCAGGGAGTCGATATGGTGATCGACCACGGCAACGTTCTGCACCATGGCCGCCGCCTTCAGCCCGTAGGCGGAGACGAAGGGCCAGATGGCGCGGTTATGGTAAACCGGCATATCGGGTTGCTGCGGGAAGTAGACCGGCGCGCCATAAGGGCCCATGGGATAGCGACTGATGATCTCTTTGGCCTGCGCCTCATCGGCAACACCGGCCAGAATGGCGAGGGATTCCCCCAATAGATCGAACTTGTAGGCCGGGCTCTGATCGGTACTGGTGTTGATCAGGCTGGCATACATCTTCTCGTCAGCCAGCCAGAAAGCACGATTGAGCGCCAGTTTCAGCTCACCCGCCCACTGGTTATAGCGGATCGCCAGCTCATCGTGCCCCAGTTCGCTCGCCACCCGCGCGGCCAGCAGCAACCCCTGATAGTGGGTCACGTTGGTGGAGAGAGATTTGCTCATGCCGATGTGGGCGATATCGGCGGTGATCCACTTGGCATAGGTCTGGTCGCGCCAATCGAGGAAGGATTGCTCGCCGACATAGAGACCATCTGCGCTATCGAAGGCGGCCAGACGATCACTCTCTATGGTGTTGCTCAGTCCTTCAAACACCTCGGGCAAGAACGCACTGCGCTCGGCATCAGGCAGGGCGGCCAGCACCCGCTCGGCCCCCAGGGCCCAGCTCATGCGATCGGTACTGATGGGCCAGCTGCCCCCGGTACCGGTATCCTGAATGATCTGACGTCCTTGCGGGATCAAGCTGTCCAGATCGCTTGTCAGCTCGGCTCTGAAATCAGAGAGCTTGAAGCGCAGGGAGTTGCGCGCACGCATGGGATCAAGCGCCCCCAGCCCCAGATCGGTGGCGTAGGAGAGATCCCGCGTCCAGACGTAATGCCACTTGGCGCCGGTTTCAAAACAGTCGCACGGGATCGCCTGACCCCCGTTGTAACTGCCATCCTTGACCTGAGCCACGCTGTTCTGGCGCATCTCGTGGGTAGCCAGCGCAAACAGGGCATCAAACACCATGTTGCCGGAGCGCAGGCGGGGCAGATCCGCTTGCTCCTGATAGGTAGTAAAGCTATCACCCGGATCACGCAACTCCTGAGTGGTCGACTGCGCATAGCTACGATACTCGTCACTGGCCCGCTTGACCGAGAAGGTGGCCGTTTCCGTCACTCCGGGCTTATAGGTCTCATACTCGCGCTTCTCGATCAGCTCATGCCCTTCATGGGGATTGATCATGCCAAAATCACTATCGCCTGCAACGCTGACCTGCAACAGAGGAGCATTCTCATCCTGGCTGGCATCCAGCAGGAACTTGTAATACCCCTCCTGCTCTACCCGCACGGTTGCCAACGGGCACTGAGCATCGCAGCGCTGCATCTTGACCGGGTTGTTCAATGCAATGACGCCATTGAGCCCAAAGCCGATCCCCTCCTGAGCGGAGGCAATCTTTATCTTGTGCTCACCCACAGTCAGCTTGGCCACCATCACATACTGCTTGTCCCCCTGATAGACCATCTGCAGGACAGGCTCCAGATTGCCATCAATCCCTTTTAGATAGAGACTCTCGCTGTAATTGGGGTCATCACGCACCATGGAAAACTCGATGGCCGGTGCAGCCAGATCGGCATTGGTCACCTTGACCTGAATGTCGAGCAACCCCTTTTCCGTCACCACCAGACGGTTGTTCTGCCCGTTGTTCTGGTAGTACATGGGATAGACCTGACCGGGGAAGATGCTGGTCTCCTTGCGGGAATCTGCAGAAAAATCGGGATATTTGGTCCATTCGGGACCGGCCACTTTGAACGGGGACATACCCGAGTTCATTTTCAGGTTGTCCAGACGATAGACGCCCTCCTTGAAGGTCAGTTTGAACTTCTCCTCACGACCCCAGCCGCTAAATTCACCGACCATATAGAGATCAAAATTCCAGGGCGCCTTCACCTCGGGTTTGGCTCCGTTATCGTTGCCGCTGGATGAGCTGTCGTTACAACCGGACAAAAGAACCCCGCCGCAGCATAACGCCACAGATAATGCCAATGGACGAATTTTCATATATTCCCTTCGTTACTTTTTTGTTTTGTTATTGAAACAGCATTGAGTAAAACTGTTTTTGCCAGTCTACGTGGTCAGTATTCGCCAGAAAAATAGACCACGTCACCATCGGCATAGATAACATCTATAACCAGATGAAATTACGTGATCCACCGCACCAAACCGGCTATCAAGCGGTAAAAATGATTTGAATACAACGTGAAGGGAGCCACATAAAAATAGCCAGTCAGTAAAGGGGAATAATTGACAGCCCCGAGTGATTACACTAGCTTGGCGCACCACCCGCCCATAACCGGACGCCATGTTCGTGGACAAGCATCTAAGACAATTTATTGAAGTGGCCACCCACAAAAATGTCAGTCTGGCAGCCAGGCAAATGGGGCTCAGCCAACCGACGCTGACGCACAACATGAGAAAACTTGAGGAAAGTCTGGCGACGACCTTGCTGGTCAGGCACGCGGGCGGAGTGACGCTCACCGCTGCCGGAGAGCTGCTGCTGGAGCAGGCTCGCGTAATGCAGCGGATCTACGATGATACCCTCAGGCAGCTTGCTACCCTGCGCGAACGCACCGCTCGGCCGCTAAGCGTGGGCACCGGACATGCGTGGTGGCAACCGGTATTGCAACCTGTCACCGCCCGCTATCAGCAAGCCAACCCATCCTGCGCCATCAATATTGAAGTCGGCAACCATCTGCGCCTGCTCGATCTGCTATTGGGCAATCATATCGACCTGTTTCTCGGACATGAAATTCACGGGCTGGCCAAAAATTACAGCCTGATATTTATTCCGCTATTTATTTCTCACGATGGGGTATTTGTCAGAGCGGGCCATCCCCTCACAGGGAAAATATGCAGCAAGCAGGATCTGGTCGATTATCCGAGCCTGCTGGTGACGCCGGATGAGGATAAATATCTTCATCTGGTCGATGATTTGGCGCGAAAAAAACAGGAACGCGCCGCCATGAAGTTGAATGACAAAATCATTTATAGTAGCAACTCCATACTCACCAGCATTGATATTGTCAATAATAGCAATGCTGTCATGCCTTATCCGGTGAGCATGGCCGGTTATTTTTCCCGATTCGGTATTGGCCAGCTGAATATGGGCGAAGAGTACAACAAGGGGACTATCGGTATTTATATCCCTCGCGAGAAGAACGATGAGCCCCACATTCAGATGTTGTGCCAGGACATTCAAGCTCAGGTCACTTACAACAGCCCCTTAATCGCCACCTTCTGAGCCAGCAATAACTGAGCCCAACGCCTCCATCAAGGTCTCGGGCTGGATGAGTCAACGCCTCATCCAGCCAGATATCCCAGCCCTTACCTCACCTCCCCCAGCGCACCGATCAGGGCGTCGAGCCCTTGGTCTACCTTCGAGCGCGGGCAGCCGACGTTGAGGCGGATATAACCTGTGCTTTCCGGGCCGTAGGTGTCGCCGCGCATGATGGCGACCCGGTATTTCTCCACCAGCAAGGCTTGCAGCGCATCCATCCGTTCGGTGGTGTCGATGCCAAGGCCGTTCAAATCAATCCTGGCGAGATAGGTTCCCTCGGGCACCCGATAGTCGATGGCGGGGAAAGCCGCGTTGAGCCGCTGCAGATAGGCGGCCCGTGGAATCGGTCGTCAGACGGCAAGGCGGCTGCTGACCCAGATGCAGCAACCCGAGCTCGCCCCACCCGCCATATCATCACCACTCACCAGCAAACCGCAAAAGCGGGCATCGACCAGAGGCACACGACTGCGGCGCGCGGGCAAATAACAAAGAGGGGGCGCAAAATGTGAGCCTGCTCACTGCGCTGGCAAGGAGAGATTGAGAGCCAAGTGGAGAGGGATATGATGGGCGTCCACTCTCTTCACGAGCCTCTTTATGAGCAACCCGCACGACCAGAACCCACCGAGTGAAATCCATCGCTGTGACAAATGTGGCGAGCGTACCCGCCATATCGTGGTGCTGGTCGCCCGCGATCATAGCCAGGACATCATGCCCAAGGATCCGCGCAAAGCCTTCTGGCAAGCCTTTACTTCCAGCAGCATTACCAACTGGGCGTTTGGCGAAACGCTGGCTTACCAGGCCACCCATGTAAAGCACCTGATCTGCGAGCGCTGCGGCGAGAAGTTTCTGGAATATTGAGTGACCATCAGGCCCAGAGGACGGCGCACCACGGACCGTCAGAGCGGGATAAAAGAGAAATAAAGATGACGTTTGTCGAGACGAACCCCGACCAACTGCCGCTAGCGCTGCTGCTGGAGGCCGATCCCGCAGAGCTGCGCATTGCCCCCTACTTTCCAGCCTCCAGATATCTGTTCCAGAAAAGAGCGCTCATAGATGAAACGAATTCTGATTATTGGCAACTCTGGATCGGGCAAGAGCTGGTTGGCAGCTCGATTGGCTGAGGGGTTAACTATCCGCGAGGTCAATCTGGACACCATCGTCTGGCAACCGGGCGGGTTTAACCAAAAACGGCCCCAGCATGAGATTGATCATGCCATTCAAACACTTGCTCAAGAGCCATCATGGGTGGTCGAAGGGGTATTTGGTGCCCTGGCCGAGCAACTGCTTGATGCCGCCGATACCCTGCTTTTTCTGGATCTCGACTGGTCAGTATGCCGTGATTCACTGCTATCGCGTGGATCACAAAGTGCCAGGCAACGGGATGCCGTAGCAGCCGAAGAGAGCTTTCAACAACTGCTGGTGTGGGCATCGGAATATGGGCAGCGAGCCGGCAAAAGCTCCCGCCAATTCCATCACGAGCTGTTTGATCGATTCCCAAACGACAAGCACCGTTTCACGACTCGCACAGAGGTACATAGCTATCTCACGCAACTGACCACTCATAGCTAACGGGGTAGAGGATGACGCAACAGGAGCTGGCGAAAATGGGGGGCGCTTCGGTAAGTATCCAGCTGCTGGATGGCAAACCCTGTATCAGAAAAAGCGGCGCATCGCCTGTCGAGCGCCATTTCTACCAACGCGCCGCACTTCATTTGAGCGGGCTCAACACTCCTACCCTGCTCAAGGTCGAAGGGGAGACCCTGTTCCTTGAGCAGATCCCTCATCCGGTCACGCTCACGCAGCTGCACCACAACGAACAGACCTTTGCTCAGCTGGCCAGCCTGCATAACGCCAACTATCAGCCCGACTTTGCGGTGAAAACTCACGGCTGGTCGCTCGTCGACACCAACGAGGCGCTCTCTGTACTCTGCCTGCCGGAAGCGGTAAACGAGAAGATCCGCCATATCCAGCAACTTGGTCACGAACTATTCGAGGAGTCATGCCTGATTTCGGGAGACAGCAATGAGGGCAACTGGGGCACCCGCAACAATGGTGAGCTGGTGTTGTTTGACTGGGAGCGATTTGGTTATGGCAGTCCGGCCATCGATCTGGCCCCGCTGGTGCCGCGGATGGGTTCGCTGGCTGAATATGAAACCATCATTGAACGCTATCTGTGCCACAGTTCGCTGCTCTCTGGCGACCGGTTGCTGCGCCATCTCGTCATGGCCAAGTGCTGGCTGATTATTGAAGTCACCAATCTGCTGACCAGAAGGGAGAAGCCGCAGGCACAGCAATATCTGGAGTGGTATCGGCAACAAGTTCCCAACTGGCTGGAGTCGGTGGCGCATATTGTGTAATCCGTAGGTTCGAATAGCGGAGCGTATTCGGACGTTCGCGTTATAACCTATCTCTTTTCAGCCATCCCTCTCTTGCCACCACACTTTCTTCCCAAACAACGCCCCTCTGCGCTCGCCCAGCCAATGCGATTGGCCTCCGCCATCAGGCGCATAAAAATCCTAATCCGCCCGACGAAACTGCGACTTTTTGTGAGAAATGTCACATTTTATAACGCCTTAAAACCACATATAAATCCAGACCCCGCTGGTGATTAATTTATTGACATGATGCATTACAAACCTGGTTACGAGACCAGTCACAATCCATTTATTTGTTTTTAAAGACAAAATTAGCAATAACCTGAAAATGGTGAGTCCTGCCTGAAAACGGGATCTTCATCACATCGCGTTTTGCTGCGCACAAAAATCCAGTGATTAGCACATTTGTCCGATAGGGAGGGTGCGGGTGAGCCGCGATAATGATCAGGTCATTTTTATCCAGTACGTCGATACGTACTCACGCATAGCTTCCGTCACCGGAAGCGGGGAGAGCGCCATGATCACCACCTTGATCAATGAACATCTGATCAACCTCGATTTGAAAGCGACGCGTAAGGAAGAGGTCTTCACCGAGATGGCCCGCCTGCTGGCGTCGCAAGGCAAGGTCAGCAACGAGCAGGCCTTTATCAAGGATCTGTGGGCCCGCGAAGATCTGGGTAACACCGGCTTTGAAGAGGGCGTGGCCCTGCCCCACGCCAAGAGTGCGGCGGTGTGCAATCCGGCGGTCGCCATCGGCATCAGTCGCAACGGCATCGAGTACGGCGCCGAAGATGGCAAGCCGTCCCACATTTTCTTTATGATCGCCTCCCCCGATGGCGGCGCCAACCACCATATCGAAGTGCTGGCCGAGCTCTCCGGCAAGCTGATCGAAGAGGGCTTTATCGCCAAACTGCTGGCGGCAAAAACCCCGGCCGATGCGCTGGCGCTGCTGCTGACCAAGAAAGAGGAGCAGAGCGCGGCCCCGACCACCAGCAAGGGCTTTATCATCGGTGTCACCGGCTGCCCGGCTGGTATCGCCCACACCTATCTGGCGGCCGAGTCGCTGGAGCGCGCCGCCAAGGAGCTGGGTTATGAGGTGAAGGTGGAGACCAACGGCTCCATCGGCGTCAAGAACAGCCCGACCGCAGACGAGATTGCCCGCGCCACCGCCATCGTGGTGGCCTGTGACAAGCAGGTGGACATGGCCCGCTTCGCTGGCAAGCCGCTCATCAAGACCGGCGTGAAAGCCCCCATCAAGGATGGCAAGGGTCTGATCGAGCAGGCCCTGAAAGCCCCCGCCTATGTGGCTGGCAAAGAAGATAAAAAAGGTGAAGAGAAGAGCGCAGGTGGTAGTTCCGATCTCTATCGCTACCTGATGAACGGTGTGTCGCACATGATCCCGTTCGTGGTGACCGGCGGTCTGTTGATTGCGCTGGCACTCGCCATCGGCGGCAACCCGACCCCGAGCGGCATGCAGATCCCGGAAGGGAGCATGTGGAACCAGATCCTCAACGTCGGCGTGGCCGCCTTCACCCTGATGATCCCCATTCTGGCGGGCTATATCGCCTACGCCATCGGTGATCGTCCGGCGCTGGCACCGGGCTTTATCGGTGGCTGGATCGCCAACAACGGCAGTTTCTACGGCGCTGATGCCGGTACCGGCTTTATCGGTGCCATCATCGCGGGCCTCCTGGTCGGTTATCTGGTGCGCTGGATCGCCACCCGTCAGTACCACAAGATGGTGCAGCCGCTGGTGCCGATCCTGATCGCCCCCATCGTCGGGTCGCTCTTTATCGCTGCGGTATTCATCTTCATCATCGGTGCCCCGATTGCCGACATGATGACTGGCCTCAACGCCATGCTGCTCTCCATGAGCGGTGGCAGTCTGGTGCTGCTGGGTATCGTGCTGGGTGGTATGGCGGGCTTTGATATGGGTGGCCCGGTCAACAAGGTGGCCTTCCTCTTCTCCGTCGGCATGATCGCCTCCGGTCAGACCCAGTTTATGGGTGCCATGGCCTGCGCCATCCCGGCTGCCCCTCTTGGCATGTCGCTGGCGACCGTGCTCGGTCGCAAGCTCGGTATCTTCGATGCCTCTGAAATCGAAGCGGGCAAAGCCGCCGGTGCCATGGGTCTGGTGGGAATCTCCGAAGGGGCGATTCCGTTCGCCGCCCGTGACCCGCTGGCCGTTATCCCGGCCAACATTCTGGGCAGCATGACCGCCGCCGTGATGGCCTTCCTGTTCGGCATCACCAACAGCGTTGCCCACGGTGGCCCCATCGTGGCCCTGCTGGGCGCCGTCAACAAGCCGCTGCTGGCCCTGCTCTGCATGATCTGCGGCGCCATCGTCACCGGCGTGGTGGCGGTTGCCCTGAAAAAACTGCGGGTCAAAAAGAGTGATGAGGTAACTCTGGCCAAGGCGGCCTGAGTGCCCCCTCGCCATCGCGGCTCGTAAAACATGACAAGAGGCCACCCCACGGGGTGGCCTCTTGTTTTTGGGATGGCTGACGGGCCTTTCCCCAATATCGCCACCTGAGAATTGGTGGTCAATCAGCCCTCTCCCTTCACTTTTCCCTTCACTTTTCCCTTAACTTCTCCCCTTACCTTTCCCTGGCTACCTTCTGGCCAATCCATCCCACCTCCCCATCCCAGCCAAGCCAAGCCCAGCCCAGCACTCGCACAAAGCGCCAAACTGGCTGAAATGGCAGCAATCCGGCATCAGCGGTGTGATGTTTCTCACGCTTTGTCCGCGAAAGCGCAAAAACTAGGAAAATTTCCTAGCCCCACTAGGGATGGCTCTCAAGCCATTTTTTGCCCCTCTTATTAGAGTCACCTCACCTGATGTCGTGACCCGCACCGCGACGGGCAATGTGCCCCGTCATCCCGTGCCGGGCCCGGGTTTATATGGATGGAGCGTCGAGCGCTGCAACGGCTGACAGCCCCGATGTTCCGTTCCCCCTTCCGTGGCGTGACCTCGAACAACCTATCTACAAATGAGGGGCGCGGCGGAAATACCGTCTATCTCGCAGAGGATGAACGAAGATGTTGAAATTGCTCCAACAGGTCCGGGTCCCCACCCTGGACCTGCCGGTCGAAGCCCGGCGCAAGCTCTGGTTCAAGCCGTTTATGCAATCTTATCTGGTTGTATTTATTGGCTATTTGACCATGTATCTGATCCGCAAGAACTTCAACATTGCGCAAAATGACATGATCCAGGAGTACGGTCTCTCCATGACCGAGCTTGGCATGATCGGTCTTGGCTTCTCCATCACCTACGGGGTGGGCAAGACCATCGTCTCCTACTACGCCGACGGCAAGAACACCAAGCAATTCCTGCCGCTGATGCTGATCCTCTCCGCGCTCTGCATGCTGGGCTTCAGTGCCAGCATGGGCGGCACCGGTTTCAGCCTCTACTTCATGATCTTCTTCTATGCCCTGAGCGGTTTCTTCCAGAGCTGTGGTGGCTCCTGCAGCTACTCCACCATCACCAAGTGGACCCCTCGCAACAAGCGCGGCACCTATCTGGGCATGTGGAACCTCTCCCACAACGTGGGCGGCGCCGGTGCGGCCGGTGTGGCGCTGTTCGGTGCCAACTACCTGTTCGATGGCAACGTGCTCGGCATGTTCATCTTCCCCTCCATCATCGCGCTGATCGTCGGCTTTGTCGGCCTGCGCTTTGGTAGCGATTCGCCGGAGGCCTACGGCCTGGGCAAGGTGGAAGAGCTGTTTGACGAAGTGGCGAGCGAAGAAGACGTTGCCACCGAAGAGCAGAAGTTGACCAAGTGGCAGATCTTCGTGAAGTACGTGCTGCTCAACAAGGTGATCTGGCTGCTCTGCTTCGCCAACATCTTCCTCTACGTGGTGCGCATCGGTATCGACCAGTGGTCCACCGTCTACGCCCACCAGGAGCTGGGCTTCTCCAAGGACGTGGCCATTCAGGGCTTTACCTTCTTCGAAGTGGGCGCCCTGGTCGGTACCCTGATGTGGGGTTACCTCTCGGATCTGGCCAACGGTCGCCGTGGTCTGGTGGCCTGCGTGGCGCTGGCGCTGATCATCGCCACCCTGGGGCTCTACCAGCACGCCACCACCCAGTTTATGTTCCTGGGCTCTCTGTTCCTGCTGGGCTTCCTGGTGTTCGGTCCGCAACTGCTGATCGGCGTGGCCGCCGTGGGCTTCGTACCCAAGCAGGGGATCAGCGTGGCCGATGGCGTCAAGGGCACCTTCGCCTACCTCATCGGTGACAGCTTCGCCAAACTGGGTCTGGGCATGATCGCCGACGGCACCCCCATCTTCGGCCTGACCGGCTGGACCGGCACCTTCGCGGCGCTGGATATCGCAGCAGCCGCCTGTCTGGTGCTGATGGGCTGTGTCGCGGTCGCCGAAGAGCGCAAGATCCGCCGCATCAAGCGCGAACTGAAAGCCGCCGAGCTGGCCGCCCAGACCGCCTGATAGCCATAACAACAGACGCAGATTGTTCAGGGCCACCCACAGGGGTGGCCCTTGTTGTTTGGAGCAACCAGACACCCGACTGGCCCGGCATGAGCCTGCACTGCCGTTCAAGGGGCAGGCATATCCCCATCAAGATCCCACTTTTCATATGCGCTTTTGGTAAAAGCCCCCCGCTGGCGCTATCTTGTTGCTCCCCCTTGTCAGCATCACAGAGAGCAGATGAAGATCGTCGCCGTCACCGCTTGCCCGACCGGTATTGCCCATACCTATATGGCTGCCGATGCCCTGCAAAAAGCCGCCACTGGGCTGGGACTCAAGATCAAGGTCGAGACTCAGGGCGCCATGGGCATGGAAAACATGCTGACCGCCCGCGATATTGCCAGCGCCGACCTGGTGCTGATTGCCTCCGATATCGAGATTGAGCAGAAAGAGCGCTTCCTTGGCTGCACCATCCATCAGGTGAGACTGGAAACCGTGCTGCTGGATGCCAACGCCGTACTCAAGGCTCTGCCGATCCCGGCCTGATGCTGACCCGCGAAATTACCTTCTACTGCCAGCAGGGGTTGAGCATCACCCAGGCCAAGCAGTTGAACCGGCTGGCGGGGATGTTCAAATCCACCATCCGCTGCGCCAACCTCACCCGGCGTCAGACCGTTGCCGCCAGCAACCAGCTCTCCCTGTTGACCCTCGCCACCCAGCCCGGCGATCTCTGCCAGTTGCAAATTGAAGGATGCGATGCCGAACTGGCCCACATGGCCTTTACCTGCTGGTGCGGGGAGCTGGGTCAACCGCTGGTGCGCCCGCGCACCGCCGCGCTGGCGGAGTTGCGACTGACCAACGCTCTGCCCGACTACCATTTTGCCCTGCGCCAGCTGGCCTACAGCCCCGAACCGCTGACCAAAGCCGAAGCGCTCGAGCATCTGATCGATCTGCTGCCCGCCGAGCTGGTCAGCAACAGAGCCGCGCTGGAGGAGGCGATCAGTCGGCGCGAGCAGGTCTCAGCCACCATCATCCGCCCCGGCCTCGCCATGCCCCATGTTTTGAGCGAAGGGATCAGCCAGCCAGCGCTGACCCTGCTTAGCTGCAAGGAGCCCATCGAGTGGGGCTCGCAGCTCGGGCCGGTGCAGACCATCATTTTGCTGGCGGTGCCGGTTGGTAGCGGACGGGAGACCCTGCGCCCCCTCACTAGACTGGCGCAGGCGATGATCGACGATGTGGTTAGCCACGCCCTGCTGTTGGCGGGCTCGGCCCCCGCCCGTCAGGCTATCGTCATCGAGAGCCTGCTGAGCTAGGCGAATTGGCTCTGGGCACTGCTTGTTGTGACGCCACAGCCATTCATCCTGCCCTCAGCACCCTGTGGTACACTCGCTGCCATCGTCTGTCTGAAGTGTGTATCCGATGAAATCTCCCCGCCCCCGTCTCTCTGTCAGCCGTTCGCCACGCGATAACGCCCCGCGCACGGCGGTCAAACCAGCCGCACCTCGCCATGCATCCCCCCGCAAACCGGAGCTGGCCCCAGCGGATCGCAAATTGTTCCTGCTGAACAAGCCCTACATGGTGCTCTGCCAGTTCACCGACGAGGCGGGCCGCGAGACCCTCAAGGATTACATCAGCGAGCCCGGCATCTATGCCGCAGGGCGGCTTGACCGCGATAGCGAGGGGCTGCTGCTGCTCACCAACGATGGCAAGCTGCAGGCGCACCTCACCCAGCCGGGGGAGAAGACCCCCAAGACCTACTGGGTGCAGGTGGAGGGGATCCCGAGCGAGGAGAAACTGGCCGCCCTGCGCGCCGGCGTGGAGCTCAACGACGGCATGACCCTGCCCGCCGGGGCGCGCATCATGGATGAACCTGCGGTGTGGCCGCGCAATCCGCCGATCCGCGATCGCAAGGAGATCCCCACCAGCTGGCTGGAGATCAAGATCATCGAGGGGCGCAACCGCCAGGTACGGCGAATGACCGCCCACATCGGCCACCCCACCCTGCGCCTTATTCGCTACGCCATCGGCGACTGGACGTTAGATGGTCTGGCACCCGGCGAGAGCCGCAGCCTGCCCGCCCCCGAGCTGGTGCCGAGCTCCAGCAGCCGCCCGCGTCCCTCCTCATCTCGTTCAGGCGCTCATACCGCCAAACCGGCCAAACCGGCAGGGGATGCGCCACGGCGGGCCAGCCAGCCGAGACGGGACGAACGCCCCCGCAACACTCACCCAACCGAGCGCGCAGCCACGAACCCGACCGGCGGCAAACCCCGCAGCAGCGGGCGAGGAACGGCACGCAGACCCGCCCGTACGGGCAATCCCAATAGCAGCGACAAGGAGTCATGATGAGCAATCAGGCAGAGCAATCGGCCACCAGCCACGCCCGCATGGAGGCGCGCCTGACGGTCGCCGCGCTGGTGCAGTGGCAGGGGCGCTTTCTGGTGGTGGAAGAGGAGATCAAGGGCCAGCGCCGCTTCAACCAGCCCGCCGGTCATGTGGAGGCCGGTGAAGATCTGCTCACCGCCGCCTGCCGCGAGCTGAAAGAGGAGACGGGACTGACCGCCACGCCCACCGCCTGGCTTGGCACCTATCTCTACAAACCGGCCGACAGCGAGGCCACCTATGTGCGCACCGCCATCATCTTCGACCTTGAAAAAGCGCCGGGTCAGCACCATCCAGAGGATCCTGACGGCGATGTGCTGGCTTGCCACTGGCTCACTCTGGAAGAAATAGCGGAATGCAAACCGGCCCTGCGCAGCCCCTTGGTATGGCAGTGCATTCAGGATTATCTGGCGGGGACACGGCTGCCACTCTCGGCCCTCAAGGCCTTTATCTGAGGCCATTTGATACTCTTTACGGCCACGCTGGCCAATAACAGAAAAACGATTTCCTGCTATCAGGCTCCTGATGGGAACTGCGGCATGGATATGTGACCGGGGGCGCAAAACTCTGGTAGAATACGCCCCGTTTAAACGAACTGGTAACTTCGACTAATGACAGACAACAGCCAAATCAAGGTGATCGTCGGCATGTCCGGCGGCGTGGATTCTTCCGTCTCGGCCTACCTGCTCCAGCAGCAGGGCTATCAGGTCGAAGGCTTGTTCATGAAGAACTGGGAAGAAGACGACACGGACGAGTACTGCTCTGCCGCCCAGGATTTGGCTGATGCCAAGGCCGTCTGCGACAAGCTGGGGATGAAACTCCACACTATCAACTTCGCGGCCGAGTACTGGGACAATGTGTTCGAACACTTCCTCGAAGAGTACAAGGCTGGCCGCACGCCAAACCCCGATATCCTTTGCAACAAGGAGATCAAGTTCAAGGCGTTCCTCGAATTTGCCGCCGAAGAGCTGGGTGCCACCTACATCGCCACCGGCCACTATGTGCGCCGTGACGACAGCACCGGCCGCCCGCGCCTGCTGCGCGGTCTCGATACCAACAAGGATCAGAGCTACTTCCTCTATACCCTGAGCGAAAAGCAAGTGGGTCAGAGCCTGTTCCCGGTTGGCGATCTGGAGAAGCCCGAGGTGCGCCGCATCGCCGAGCAGCTCGATCTCATCACCGCCAAGAAGAAAGACTCCACCGGCATCTGCTTTATCGGCGAGCGCAAGTTCAAGGACTTCCTGGCCAAGTTCCTGCCCGCCCAGCCCGGCAAAATCGAGACCGTGGATGGCAAGGTGATTGGCGAGCATCAGGGGCTGATGTATCACACCCTGGGCCAGCGCAAGGGGCTCGGCATCGGTGGTCGCAAAGATGCCACCGAAGAGGCCTGGTATGTGGTCGACAAAGAGGTCGAGCGCAACGTGCTGGTGGTGGCGCAGGGCGAACATCCCCGTCTCTACTCCGATGGCCTGATTGCCAGCCAGTTGCACTGGGTGGATCGCACTCCCATTCGCGAGCCGCGTCGCTGCACCGTCAAGACCCGCTACCGTCAGCAGGATATCCCCTGCCTGATCCAGCCCATCGACGATGAGACCATCCGGGTCATCTTCGACGAGAAACAGGCTGCGGTGACCCCGGGCCAATCCGCTGTCTTCTACGACGGGGAAGTGTGTCTGGGCGGTGGCATCATCGAACAACGTTTCAGCCATCCGGTCTAAGGGCTGGGCGCTCACGAGCGTCCGCGCTGTACTCCCTTCTCCCCTCGCGGGAGAAGGGTTGGGGATGAGGGGGTAACCACCCTCACCCTGACCCTCTCCCTGAGGGAGAGGGGACAAAGACAAAACAGCACAAAGCAGCGATACATGATTGGCAACGTCCAGGCCGGATCATGGCATCGGCCGGTGAATGAACAGAACAGGGCTGTGAAGATATGAGCGATAAATTCCAAGACAGAACAATGGCCTTTGCCGGCATCTGCCAGGCCGCGTATCTGGTGCAGAAGGTGGCCCGAGACGGCAGCTGTGACGAGGCCGCCCTGCGCGAGAGCCTCTCCAGCATTCTGGTGACCAACCCGAGCCAGCCGCTCGAGGTGTTCAACAACACCCATCTGGCCATTCGCGACGGCTACCGTGCGCTGGTCGAGCAGCTGGGTGCCGACGGCAGCCAGAAGAATGCCGAGCTGACCCGCTACGTGGTAAGCCTGATTGCGCTGGAGCGCAAGCTGGCCAAGCGCAAGGACATTCTCAATATGCTGGGTGAGCGGATCAGCCAGATTGGCCGCCAGCAACAGCACTTCGATCTGCTCGACGAGCAGATTTTGGCCAACATGGCGAGCATCTACAGCGATCTTATCAGCCCCATCGGGCCGCGCATCCAGGTGGCGGGTACCCCGCTGTTCCTGCAACAGCCGCTGGTGCAGCACAAGGTGCGCGCCCTGCTGCTGGCGGGCATTCGTGCCTGCGTGCTGTGGCGTCAGCTCGGTGGCAGCCGCACCCAGATCATCTTCGCTCGCAAGAAGATGGTGGAACTGGCCAAGCGTTACTAATCATCGGCTCGCGCGCGGGCAAGCGAGGTCAACATCAGGGTGAACAGCCGCACATCCGCCCTGACAACGACTCAGCCCCACGCGCGAGTGGATACGGATCCCCCACACAAATCATCAGGAGTTCACCCCATGGAGCTGTCCGCGCTGACTGCTGTTTCCCCGATTGACGGTCGTTATGGCGACAAGGCCGATGCCCTGCGCCCTATCTTCTCCGAATTCGGCCTGCTGCGTTTTCGCGTCGAAGTCGAGGTGCGCTGGTTGCAAAAACTGGCCAGCCACGCCGGGATCCCGGAAGTCCCTGCCCTGAGCGCGGCCGCCAACACCCTGCTCGACGGCATCGTCAGCAACTTCAACGAGAGTGACGCCGCCCGCATCAAACAGATCGAGCGCACCACCAACCATGATGTGAAAGCGGTGGAGTACTTCCTCAAAGAGAAGGTTGAAGTGAACCCGGAGCTGGCGGCTGTCAGCGAGTTCATCCACTTCGCCTGCACCTCGGAAGACATCAACAACAACTCCCACGGTCTGATGCTGAAAACCGCCCGCGAAGAGGTCATCAAGCCTTATTGCGAAAAGCTGATCAGCGAGCTCAAGCGTCTGGCTCACGAGTACCGTGACATGCCGCTGCTCTCCCGCACCCACGGTCAGCCGGCCACCCCGAGCACCATGGGCAAGGAGATGGCCAACGTCGCCTACCGGCTGGAGCGCCAGTTCAAGCAGATCATGGCAGTGGAGATCCTCGGCAAGATCAACGGTGCGGTAGGCAACTACAACGCACACCTCAGCGCCTACCCGGATGTGGACTGGCACCAGTTCTCCGAGGAGTTTGTTACCTCCCTGGGTCTGACCTGGAACCCCTACACCACCCAGATCGAGCCGCACGACTATATCGCCGAGCTGTTCGACGCCATGGCCCGCTTCAACACCATCCTGATCGACTTCGACCGGGATGTGTGGGGTTACATCTCCCTGGGTCACTTCAAGCAGCGCACCATCGCGGGGGAAATCGGTTCCTCCACCATGCCGCACAAGGTCAACCCCATCGACTTCGAGAACTCCGAAGGCAATCTGGGTCTGGCCAACGCCGTGTTCCAGCATCTGGCGAGCAAGCTGCCCATCTCCCGCTGGCAGCGTGATCTGACCGACTCGACCGTACTGCGCAACCTGGGTGTGGCGGTGGGTTACTCCCTGATTGCCTATCAGGCGACCCTCAAGGGTATCTCCAAGCTGGAAGCCAACGACGCCGCCATGGCCGCCGATCTGGATGCCAACTGGGAAGTGCTGGCCGAGCCGATCCAGACCGTGATGCGCCGCTACGGTATCGAGAAGCCCTACGAGAAGCTCAAGGAGCTGACCCGTGGTCGCCGCGTCGATGCCGAAGGGATGCGTACCTTTATCGACACCCTGGAGTTGCCGGAAGCTGTCAAGGTTGAGCTGAAGAAGCTGACCCCGGCCAACTACATCGGTGACGCCCAGCGTTTGGTCGATCTGCTGAAGTAAGCCAACCGGCAGTGACGAAGGGGCCCTGTGCACGATACGCCACAGGGCCCCTGTTATTTTCCCTGCCACGGCAGGATCCCGAGTGGCTTTTCCCAAGCCTGCCTTGGGCAAAACCTCTTTGCGAGACACGAGAAACAGCATGTACGAACTCAATCTGGATATCGCTCACTTCCTTGAGCACTACTGGCAGAAGCGCCCGCTCCTTATCAAGGGTGGCTTCAAGGACTTTCAGGATCCCATCAGCCCGGACGAGCTGGCGGGTCTGGCCATGGAAGAGGTGGTAGAGTCCCGCCTCGTCACCCGTTTCGACGGCAAGTGGGATGCGGCCCACGGTCCCTTCGAATCCTATGACCATCTGGGCGAAGAGAACTGGACCATTCTGGTACAGGCCTGCAACCACTGGGCCCCCGAGGTGAACGAGCTGGCGGTGCCGTTCCAGTTCATCCCGGGCTGGCGCTTTGACGATGTGATGGTGAGCTTCTCCACCCCCCATGCGGGTGTCGGCCCCCACATCGACAACTACGATGTGTTCATCACCCAGGGTCTGGGCAAGCGCCACTGGCGAGTCGGCGATGCCAAGCCGCTCAACGAGTTCGCCGCCCACGCCGCCCTGCTGCACTGCGAACCGTTCGAGGCGATCATCGACGTCATCATGGAGCCGGGTGACATCCTCTACATTCCGCCAGGATTCCCCCACGAAGGCTACGCCATCGAGCCCTCCATGAACTTCTCGGTGGGTTTCCGCGCGCCGGATGCCAAAGCGCTTATCTCCTCCTTTGCCGATCACCTGATCGACAACGAGGTGCGTACCGAGCGTTACGGCGATGCCGATCTCAAGCCCCGCGCCCGTCACGGCGAGATCCAGCCCCACGAACTGCACCGTCTGCGCGAGCTGATGCAGCAGGCCCTTGATGACGAGACCCTGTTCAAGGAGTGGTTCGGCACCATGATCTCCGAGGCCAAGCACGATCTGGACGTCAATCCGGTGGAGCCAGACTACAGTGCCGAGGAGGTAGCCGACCTGCTGACCCAGGGCGAGCCTGCCATCAAGGTGCCGGGTCTGCGCACCGTCTGGTTTAGCGGCGAGAGCCAGCAGTGCTTCATCGACGGCGAAGCCTGGACGCTGCAGAGCGAAGACGCGGCCGCCATTTCGCTCTTGTGTGACAAAGACATCATCACTCAGGCCGACATGGTGGAGCTGGCCGATCAGGCTGGCTTCCTGCAACTGCTGACCCGTCTGGTCAACCGTGGTTACTGGTTCTTCAACTGATCCGGCGGTAAGCGAAGGATAAAAAGGCGCCTTATGACGCCTTTTTTGTCACTCAGAGGCGATTCAATTAGCAATCGATGCGCGAAGCTGAACCTACTCTTGATGAACCGACAGGTGGTCATTTATTGAGCTAACATGGATGGGTATCATGCGTCCGTCCCTGTTCACAAGAGAAGCGCCACCATGCAAATCACCTCCCGGCCCATGCCGCTGCCCGATTACGGCAAATCCCCCTCCTCTCCCGCTGTCACACCCGAGCAGGTCAATCAGGCCCGTAACGAAGCACTGACCAAGAAGGATGAATTGCAGGCACAGAGCGAAGAGAAAGCAACGGTTCGCAGAACCCTGGCGGTCTCTTATACGGCTAACCAGCAAGATAAAGCCGTGGTGGAGCGCTACCTGGAGGCCAGCGGTCAGGAGACCGACAGCAAGTCGGGCCCGAGCACGGCTGATATGTATCAGGCTGCGAATCGCTACCAGCGCCAGCAGAATCTGAGCGACTACATGCAATTCCAGCAGAGCCCGCTCGCCCAGCAGATGGGTGACATGGTGGGCGAAGATAATCGCAAGGGCACCCAGCTCGATATTATTGCCTGAGCCAATTTGCTCGAATAAGCCCGGCAGGGATCAATACAAGATGAAAAAGCCCTCAATAAGGGCTTTTTCGCTATGGCTTGTCGCTATGGCTTGTCGCTGCAACTTCTCGCTAGAAATGGGACTCTTCTGCCTGCGCGTCCGGCAGCTCGTCGGGAAGTTCATCAAACAGGGGGTGATAGAGCACCTCACCCTGCACACCCGCAAAACCGCGCTCCTGCAGCTCCATCGCCATAAAGCAGTCGGCAGGCACCTCATAGATGCAGTGGAGGCCAAACTCGCTGGCCGGGCGGAAACCGAAACGGCTGTAATAGGCCGGATCCCCGAGTACAACCACCCCTTTCCAGTCCATCTCGAGCGCCGTATCAAGCCCTTCACGGATAAGATCCGAGCCAATCCCCTGACCTTGCCAGTCGGGATGAACCGCGACCGGCGCCAGACCAAGCCAGGGACCTTCCATGCCGTTAATGGTGATCGGGCTTAGCATCAGGTGCCCCATGAACTCGTACTCTTCCTCTTCGACCATGGTCACCACGGCAGCACCACATTCGCGCAAGCGGTTGACCAGTTCGGCCTCATCGGCACGACCGAAGGCGGCACTCAGCAGCTCATAGACCGGCAGCATGTCACCGGGGCGCTCGGTTCTCAACATCAGGTATTACTCCTCGTACAGCAGAGCGGGCATTATTCCACACAACGGCTGGTCATTCTGAGTACCTTTGTCCAAAAATGGGAGGGTGCACTCAGGAAAACGAGCGGCAAACTGCTGCTGCAAGGCGGTTAGCGTAGCCGGGGTGACCCTGTTCATCGCCTCGCGGTAGGCCAGCCAAAGGGCGGGATCCTCCCGCGCCAACCGATCAAAGGTCAGTTCGGGCGTTTGATGCCAACAGCCATCCAGCTCATCGACCAGCTCCGGCAGCTCCACCAGCAGCCGTAACTGCTGATAGCGTATCTGAGACGAGTCACCGTTGCCGCCCAGCGACTGCGCCATCAATTGGTTGAACCAGTGGAGCCGTGATGCGCGCTCCTCGCGGCTGAGCAGGTCGGGCCCTTGACGCTGCAGCGCGGCCAGTTGCAGTAGCCATGCCAGCCCCTGTTCATCCCTGTCTTTCAGCAAGACGCCGCCAAGATGGGACAACTGCTCCGGTTCGGCCTGCTCCAGCAGATCGATGGGGTAACAGTGCATCGCCAGCAACCGCTCAAGATGCGGCGGGCAGTGCAGAGAGCAGGGCTCCTCCGCGCCCCTCTCATCCACAAAGAGCGAAATGGCCAGCTTGCCGTTGGTACTCTGCCGATTGGTCGTTGCGGGATCCCACAGGATCACCACGGCGATCCGCTCATCTGCCAGCCAGCGGGAAATTTCCTCGGGCAAGGGATTGGGCAAGGAGGGAGCGCGATCCAGTCGCCAGTAGCTCACCTCGCACGGCTGACGACCGCTGATATGGCGCCGCCCGCGATAGTGCATCCCCAGTTTTGCCATCACCCGGCCGGAGGCTAAATTGTCTAGCATATGGCGAGCCGTCAGCGCAGGCAGTTGCAGTTGGTCAAAGGCGAACCCCTTGACCAAACCAGCGGCCCGGGTCGCCAGACCGCGATTTTGCCAGGGCACGCCCACCCACCAGGCGAGCTCGCCATTCCATTGCAAGGAGATCACTCCAACCAGCGCCACCCCTTGCTCCTCTGGCAAGGTGATGGCCCAGCTCCAGCCAAGGCCAAGCGCCGCTTTGCGCCAGCTGAGCGCCAGCCAGTCGCGGGCCCCCTCCGGCGGATAGGGGTGAGGAATATTGAGGGTGTAGCGCGCCAGCGCCTCGTCGCTGCAGTAGCGCACTATCTCGCGTTCATCGTCGGCCTGCAGCGGTCGCAATACGACACCTGATAGCGGATGCCCCTCAGCCAGGGTCGGCACCGTCACGCGGCGCGCCAGCAGGCGATTGAGCACGGCGCCCAAATCGGCCTCGGGGGTGAGCGGCAGATCGGCCCCCACAGGGCCAAGGGTGAGCAGTCCCTGCTCCCTGGCGAGGGTCAATAGGGAGGTAGAGGCACTGATCAGGATCTGGCGGCTGGGATCAACATGAAAATCCGCCAGCAGATCCCCATCGAGCCAAGTAGCCAGCAGGGCCCCCGGGCAGAGCACCCCGTCAGGAGGACTGCTCGCCCAGGGAGCATCGGTTTGATCGAGGACGGCGGCCGCCTCTTTGCCCAGTAGCAGCTGCCAGCGATGACCCTGCTGCTGCCAGTGCGGCAACAGCGCAGCCCACTGCGGTTGCCACAGACTGGCCTCGATCAGCAGTTCCATCAGCTGGCCTGACAGGCCGCGGGCAGCGTCAGGTGACGGGGATGGGCTTCAATACGGGCGATCCAGCTACGGATAGCGGGCCACCCCTGCAGAGAGAAGATCCCCTCCTCTGCCACATGGGTGTAGGCATAAAGGGCGATATCGGCGATGGTCGGCGCATCACCACACAGGTAGGGGCTCTGTTTCAGCTGTTGCTCCATCACCGCCAGCGCCTTCTCGCCACCGGCTTTCAGCCCGTCGAGACGCGCCTCCTGCGACTCGGGTCGGCCGAGATAGTGAACGATGAAGCGGGCCACCGCGATGTATGGCTCGTGGCTGTATTGCTCGAAGAACATCCATTTGAGCACCTCGGCCTGCTGGCGCGGATCGGTTGGCCACAAGGTGCTACCTTGCGCCAGATAGAAGAGGATGGCATTGGATTCCGCCAGCGTATCGCCCTGACCCATCTCCAGCACCGGGATCTTGCCGTTGGGGTTCATGGCCAAAAATGCAGGGGTACGGGTATCCCCCGCCTGAATATCGACCTCTACCCACTCAAGGGGCAGCTCCAGCCAGCGGGCCAGCAGCCACACCTTGTAACAGTTGCCGGAACGCAGATCACCATACAGACGCATACACACTCCTTGTGAAAACAGATTTGAACAGCGCACTCAGGGAGCCAGACGCTCGATATGCCAGCCATCCCCATCGCGGGTGTAGTAGAAACGATCGTGCAGGCGATGCTCACCCCCCTGCCAGAATTCGACCGTGTCGATCCGCACCCGAAAACCGCCCCAGAAGCTCGGCAGCGGCACTTCGCCATTGGCAAACTTCTGCTTGAGCTCGAGGAATTTGGCCTCCAGCACACCGCGCGCCGAAATGCGGGTCGACTGCTTGGAGACCCAGGCGGCAATCTGGCTATCCTTGGGACGGCTGTGGAAATACTTCATCACCTCGAAGGTGCTCATCTTCTCCACCCGACCGGTCACATGCACCTGTCTGTCCAGCGTATGCCAGGGAAAGAGCAGGCTGATACGGGGATTGCCTTCCAGCTGCTGCGCCTTGCGGCTGCCCATGTTGGTGTAAAAGACCATCCCCTGGGCATCGTAGTGCTTGAGCAGCACGGTACGCTGCCAGGGCTGACCATCGGCATCGACGGTCGCCACCACCATGGCGGTGGGATCGGTCAGTTTGGCCTCACAAGCCTGTGCCAACCACTTCTCGAAAAGCGCCAGCGGCTCGGCCGGCAGATCGGCCCGGTGCAGCCCGCCACGGGTATACTCCCGACGCAGATCAGCAACATCCATCATCTTGATTTTCCTTCTCTCTTTGCCGCCCATGCGGCCATGCGTGCTGGCATTGTGCGACGAGCACGCCATGGGTACAAGCCTTGTGACCAGCAAATGGCTGCTGCAAAAAAAGAGGGAGGCTCACGCCTCCCTCCTTGATATACCCTTCGCACGATCTTGGTACGCGCAGGCTTATTGCCTGCCAGCGACAGCAGGACAATGCGCCAGCATGCGCCGGTTGTAATCGGCCGCATAGGCCGCCAGCTTGGCCTGGGCCTCTTCCTGTCCGGGCTTGATGACATCCCCCAGACCGTCGAGGTAGCGCACACCGCAGCGCGCCTTGGCCGAGGCCTGCTGCTCCGGCGCGATGCCGGGCGCCACCTCGCCGCGCCCGGCCCGCACGATCAACCGGTAATCCTGCTTTGCCAGGCTGGCGCTGACCGCCTGCTCCAGAGTATCGGCGTCGGCCTGACAGCCGCCAAGCAGGGACACCAGCATCAGCCAGCCAACCCTCATCCGCGCCTCCGTTGCCAACCCAGCAGGGCCAGCGCCAGAGTCCAGAGACCGAGGGCACCACCGCCGCCGCTACCGCCCGAACTGCCGCCGCTTTGGACAACCGGCAGCTTGGAGGGACTGATCGCGAAGAAGATGTTGTCGCTGCAGGCCACCTTCAGGCGGGCAGAGCTGGCCAGATCCGCCGGCAGGGTGACAGTGGCGGCGCCGCTGTTGGGCTGGCTGACCGCCAGATTGCTCCAGCTGGTTCCCTCGTTTTGGGTGATGAACAGGTCTACCTTGCTGCAGCTGATCGGCGCCAGCGTGGTGCCGGCCACATCCCAGCTGACAGCCAGGCTTGCCCCCGGCGTCAATGCCACCCCAATCGGGGCGGTCAATCGGAAGGCACTGCCAGTGTTGATCACCTGGACCTTCATGTCGTCGCTGGCGACACCGCCCTTGCCGTCACGCACCGTCAATCGGAAGTTGAGATCCCGGTTAGTGGTGGGCCATGCCTCGCCCTTGGCGAGCGAGCCCGAGAGCAGGGATGGCAAGCTCGGCAAAATCCGCTCCGGCGAGCCGGTCGGCGACACGAAGCGGAACAACGGACGGGAGCCGTCATCGATCATGTCAAGAGCACTGCTGGACGGGTCGCCCAGATCAATCTGCTCCCAAGTGTAGGTCAGGGGATCCTTGTCCAAATCGGCGCCGGCCCCCTTGAGCACGAATGGCGTGTTGGCGGGAATGATATGGCTGGCTCCGGCCACCGCCTGGGGCGTGTTGTTGACGAGATTCAGGGTGGTGCCACAGGCCGGCACGGTCGCCATGTGCGCCCGCATCTGCTCGATAGATTTGCTGTGAAAATAGGGATCGCTGTGGGGCTGGATGTTCTCGTCCCCGCAGATCCCGGCATAGGCCATGATAGAAGTACCGCTGCCCGGCTCCCAGGCTTGTGCCGCCTCCCGATTGCCACCGCCGCAACTGCCAGTGGTGCCGTTGAAGGTGTGGTCGGCACCGAACTGGTGGCCGATCTCGTGAGCCACGTAGTCGATAAAGAAGGCATCCCCCACCGGCTTATCGGAGCCCGTCATCCCGGCCGACTTGTCCGCGGTGCACAGCACGCCGAGCCCGGCCAGGCCACCTCCCCCGGTATTGACCACATGCCCGATATCGAATGCGCCCAGCTCACCATTGGCGAAGGCTTCTCCCTGTACCAGGACGTTCTTGCTGGTGTCATCAGCCTCATAGATGCTGCTCACGCCGCTCACGTAGTCAGGGTTATCGCCGTTGTAGAAAGGGTCTGTTACCGGATCGGTAAAAATCACAGAATCGTTGCCGCTGGCCAGCACGAACTCGGCCCCCACATCTCGCTGGTACACCTCGTTGACCCGGTTGAGCAGGGTAGTAATGGCCGCCAGGGCCAGCACTTGGGAGCCGCCATGATATTGGGTGTACTCACCTGCGGCCGAGATAGCGATGGTGTAACGTTTGCGAACATTACCATCCACTTGCACCTTGCGAGCCAACGTTTTGGCGTCAGCCCCGATCACCTTGTCGGCGTCTTCTTCCAGTCGGCTGTAGGCATCCTGCTGGTAGTAAATTGCATACCCCTCGGCATTGCGCAGCGGATCGACAAACACCATCTTGCCCTGATGGCTGAACATGGCATGAAAACCTTGCGGCCCCAGATCGAAGCGTCCAGTATCAACCGGATGAGCCGGGTTGTACCCCTTGAAGGTGCGGATCTGAGGATACTTGGCTGCAAGGTCTGCGGGCAGTACATTGTAAGCTTCCAGTGCAAAGGTAACCTCCCCCCCATCAGGCAGTGGCAAGGTCAGCTTGCTGGCCCCCGCTTGCAACCCGGCAAAATAGTCGAGCGGCACCTTGGCGACCCGGAACTGATGAGCCCGTACCTCATAACCCTCGTCAGCTGTTGCTCTGGCGGCAACCGTGCTCCATTCGCTGGCCATCAGGCTGGTTGAGCCCAGCATGCTGGCAACCAGCAAGGCCACCCTAGAGTATTTCGTCACATGCATTGTTTTTAGTCCTTGTATTAATGCAATCGCCTGAATTGCGGCCTGTACTTTATTTTTATTCGGCCACATCAATACAAAGCTGAAGCAACCCTTTCCACCATTCCCGAGTGGGAGTGTTGCGCCAACCCCGTCTAACCCCTATCATTGCGCGGATTTGTCAATTTTAGAACAGCCCCTCTTCACAAAGGTGCAGTTCATCTTTATCTGGCCAAGGTTAATCTCATGCTCAAATCCCCACTGTTGCCCCGTTTCGGGGATCTGGTCGTTGCCATTATTGACGATGTGCTCGGTCAGGGTCTTACCCTCGACCGTGCCTATGCCCGTCACTTCTCAGGCATCGAACTCAAACCGCAAGAACAGGCAAGGATTGCCCTGGTCACCGGCGACCTGTTGCGTCGGCTGAGCCTCTACTGTGCTCTGACAGGTATTCAGGTGCGTCAGGCCGAGAAGAATGTCTGGCCGCTGCTGCACAGCTGGCACGCCTTCCACAAAATCGCCCAGCCCAACAACCCGACGCTGGATCGCTTCAACGAAGAGGCCTTCCGCCGCCGTCTGACCGAGGCGAAGAAGAACCCGGTGCTGATGGATGGTTGCCCGAGCTGGCTGGAGAAACTGGGCAACGAACAGCTGGGTGAAGCCTGGCCTGCCGAGCGTGCTGCCCTGGCCTGGATGCCCAAGCGTTACCTGCGGGTCAACACCCTCAAGTGCACCCGTGATGAGCTGCAGGCCATTCTGGCCAAAGAGCAGGTCACCACTATTCCGGTTGAAGGTGTGGAGACGGCCCTGCAGGTCACTTCCGACGCAGCCCTGTTCCGCACCAAGGCCTTTGCTGATGGTTGCTTCGAACAACAGGACGCTGGCTCTCAGTTGGTTGCGGCAGCTCTGGAAGTTGCCCCGGGTATGCGTGTCATTGACGCCTGCGCCGGTGCCGGTGGCAAGACTCTGCATATCGCCGCCATGATGCAGGGCAAAGGCCGCCTGCTGGCGATGGATGTGGAAGAGTGGAAGCTGGAGAACCTCAAGCAACGCGCCCGCCGCGCCGGTGCCCACAATGTGGAGACCCGGGTCATCACCAGCAGCAAGACCGTCAAGCGCCTCAAAGAGAGCGCCGACCGCGTACTGCTGGACGTGCCCTGCTCCGGTCTTGGCGTACTCAAACGCAATCCGGATGCCAAGTGGCGTGATACCGCCGAGCGTCTGCCTGTACTGGTCGCACTGCAAGAAGAGATCCTGCAGCGCTACAGCCAGATGGTGAAGGTGGGCGGTCTGCTGGTTTATGCAACCTGCTCCATTCTGCCCCAGGAGAACCGTCAGCAGGTGGACAAGTTCCTCGCTGCCAACGAGAACTTCCGTCTGCGTGACGATCACACCGTAAGCCCGGCCGAGACCGGCTTCGACGGCTTCTACATGGCTCGTATCGAACGGATCGCCTGATCCAGCGTGATCTGCTCCTTGCGCCCTTATCGCGCACGGCGGGTTCGATGAAAAAAGAGCGGCAGCCCTCGGGCTGCCGCTCTTTTTATTGATAAGGATCGCCGCGTCAGGACTCCAGCGCAGCAATCGCCTCTATCTCGATCTTCACATCCTTGGGCAAGCGGGCCACCTCCACGCAGGAGCGCGCCGGATACATGGCATCGTGCTCGGTGAAGAAGTCGTTGTAGACCCGGTTGACCGCGGCAAAGTCGTTCAGATCGGAGACAAACACCGTGGTCTTGAAGATATTGCGCACCTGGCCGCCTGTCGCCTCGACAATCGCCTTGACGTTTTGCAGGGAGCGCAGGGTTTGCGCTTCGATCCCCTCCGCAATGTCGCCGCTCACCGGGTCCAGCGGGATCTGACCGGAGGTATAGAGGATGTTGCCAATCCGGGTGGCCTGCACATAGGGGCCGATGGCGCCAGGCGCCGCTTTGGTACTGATAACCTGTCGCATCTGTTACTTCCTCGTGCTGACAAACAAAAAGTAGGCCCGGAGCAAGCCGGCTCACTCCGGGCATGAGAGTTAGATCATGTTGGTGAAGGTTCTGGAGATGACGTCCTGCTGCTGCTCGCGGGTCAAGGCGTTGAAGCGCACCGCATAGCCGGAGACCCGGATGGTCAGGCTGGGGTACTGGTCCGGATTCTCGATGGCATCCAGCAGCATCTCGCGATTCATCACGTTGACGTTGAGGTGCTGACCCCCTTCTACATCCCGCTCATGGTGGAAGTAGCCATCCATCAACCCCACCAGATTGTTCTCGCGATTAGCCGGCTCCTTGCCGAGCGCCCCCGGCACGATGGAGAAGGTGTAGGAGATCCCGTCCTTGGCATATTTGAACGGCAGTTTGGCTACCGAGGCGAGCGAAGCGACCGCCCCCTTGCGATCCCGACCGTGCATCGGGTTGGCCCCCGGCGCAAACGGCGCACCGGCACGGCGGCCATCCGGGGTGTTACCGGTCTTCTGGCCATAGACCACGTTGGAAGTGATGGTCAGGATCGACTGAGTCGGCACCGCATTGCGGTAGGTCGGCAGCGCCTGGATCTTCTTCATGAAGCGCTCGACCAGCTCGCAGGCGATGGAGTCGGCCCGCTCGTCGTTGTTGCCGTACTGGGGATACTCCCCCTCAATCACGAAATCGACTGCCAGCCCGTCCGCATCGCGCACCGGCTTGACCCTGGCGTACTTGATGGCCGCCAGCGAATCGACCGCTACCGACAGACCGGCAATGCCGCAGGCCATGGTGCGATAGACATCGCGATCGTGCAGCGCCATCAGCGAGGCCTCGTAGCTGTACTTGTCGTGCATGTAGTGAATAAGGTTGAGCGCGCTGATGTACTGCACCGCCAGCCAATCCATAAAGCTGTCGAGGCTGGCCATGACAGTGTCGTAATCCAGCTCCTCGTCCATGATAGGCGCCACTTTCGGACCAACCTGGATCTTCAGCTTCTCGTCCACCCCGCCGTTGATGCAATAGAGCAGGGTCTTGGCGAGGTTGGCACGGGCACCGAAGAACTGCATCTGCTTGCCGATCACCATAGGGCTCACGCAGCAGGCAATGGCGTAATCATCGCTCTCGAAGTCGGTGCGCATCAAGTCATCGTTCTCATACTGCAGGGATGAGGTATCGATGGAGACGCGGGCGGCATAGGTCTTGAAGGCCCGCGGCAGCCCTTTCGCCCAGAGGATAGTGAGGTTGGGCTCGGGCGCCGGCCCCATGGTCTTGAGGGTGTGGAGGTAGCGGAAGGAGTTCTTGGTCACCAGAGTACGGCCATCCAGCCCCATACCGCCGATCACCTCGGTCGCCCAGATGGGATCGCCGGAGAAGAGGGAGTCAAACTCGGGAGTACGCAGGAAGCGCACCATGCGGATCTTCATGATGAAATGATCGACCAGCTCCTGGGCATCCTGCTCGCTGATGAGCCCCGCCTTCAGATCCCTCTCGATATAGATGTCGAGGAAGGTGGCGGTACGGCCGAGGGACATGGCGCCACCGTTTTGCGACTTCACCGCCGCCAGATAGGCAAAGTAGAGCCACTGCACCGCCTGCTGGGCAGTGCGCGCCGGCCCGGATATGTCAAAGCCGTAGCTGGCCGCCATCTGCTTGATCTGCACCAGTGCCCGCTTGTGCTCGGCCAGCTCTTCGCGCTGGCGGATCACCTGCTCCAGCTGCTCTCCCCGCTCGAGAGCCGGTTGCAGATCGGCAAACTGCAGTTCCCGCTCACGGATTAGATAATCTATGCCGTAAAGCGCGACCCGACGATAATCTCCGATAATGCGACCGCGGCCGTAACCATCCGGCAAACCGGTCAATACCCCTGACTTTCGGCAGCGCAGCATCTCGGGAGAGTAGACGTCGAACACCCCCTGATTGTGGGTTTTGCGCAATTCGCTGAAGGTATATTCAAATTCGGGATCCATCTCCCTGCCATATGCTTCAAAAGAGCTGCGGATCATATTTACGCCACCAAACGGGTGCAGCGCTCTTTTAAGGGGCTTGTCGGTTTGCAGGCCAACTATTTTTTCCAGCCCCTGCTCGATATAACCCGGCCCGTGGGCGGTGATGGTCGTGGCAATATTGGTATCAAAATCGACCGGTGCGTGGGTGGCATTCTCGATACGGATCCCCTCCATCACCTTGTTCCATAAAGTGGTGGTCGCTTCGGTCGCATCTGCTAAAAACTGTTCGTCACCTTCATAGGGGGTGTAGTTCTGCTGGATAAAATCACGGACGTTGATCTCGTGCTTCCAGTTTTCACCGGCAAACCCTTGCCATGCCTGACGGAATTTATCCTGATCCAATTGCATATCAACTTTCATCAAATAAACCTCATTCACTACTCATGACACTACAGTGGAAGATGTCAGACGCACTCGGCCTGACGAACCTGCTGCCCCAGACGAATGGCATCCAGCGCGATCATTTTCTCTTCATTGGTGGGAATAACCGCCGCCAGCACCATGGACTCTGCCGCCGAAATAATCCGACAACCCTCGCTATTGGGACGCTGGTTAAACGGCTCGCTGATCGCTACGCCAAATACCTGAAGTCGTTCGCATACCAGCTTTCTGATAAAGGCCGAGTTTTCGCCAATACCGCCGGTGAAAATAACGGCATCCAGCCGGCGCAATGAGGTGGCATGGCCGCCGATATGGCGGGCAATACGATGGACAAAAGCGTGAATGGCCAATTTCGCCCCGGGATGTCCTTCGTGGTAGGCAGCTTCCAATACCCGCATATCGGAGGAGAGCCCCGAAATACCCAGCAGGCCGGACTGCTTGTTCAATACCCGCTCGATATCCTCGATGGATTGCCCCGTCTTGCTGGCGATATAGGCCAGCGCGCCAAAATCGATATCACCGCTGCGGCTGCCCATGATCAGCCCCTCCAGCGGCGTCATCCCCATCGAGGTGTCGACGCTCTTGCCATCCTGCACTGCACAAATAGAAGCGCCATTGCCCAGATGGGCGATGACCAGACCGGCATACTGCTCATCCAGCCCCATAAATACGCAGGCCTGCTCGGCAACATAGCGATGGGAGGTGCCATGGAAGCCATAGCGGCGCACGCCGTAATCCTGTAGATATTGATAAGGCAGCGCATAGATATAGGCTTCCGGCTTCAGGGTCTGGTGAAAACCGGTATCAAATACCGCAATCTGGGGCTGGTCGGGGAATAGCTGGCGGGCGGCCATCACGCCGCTCAAATTGGCGTGGTTGTGCAGCGGGGCCAGTGGCGAGACCTGCCTGATTTTGGCCAATACATGTTCATCAATGATCACGGCTTCACTAAATTCACTCCCACCATGAGCAATTCGATGACCCACCAGTGCAATGGCATCACGCAGATCCCGTTTTTTCAATTCCGCCGCGATGGCAGCCAATGCACAGGTGTGGTTATTTTCAGGTAATGACATTGCGGGCGCTTTACCCACTTGCAATTGGGGATGGGCCGTCTCAATACCATCGGCCATCCCGGAGATCACCACCTCGCAGGTTTTACTATCCAGTACCGAGAATTTGACCGACGAAGAGCCGCAATTGATAACCAGAACCAACGAATCAAACTTCATTACATCGCCTCGATATTTATGCTGTCGAGTCACTGCAGTCAGAGCATCTTTGCAACTGTGTTTAGTGGCCAAATAACGGATAGCCTTGCCCTCGGCCCAAATAATTGGGCCAACCAAGAACCGGTTATTGCGCGCTTCTGACTACGCCATGCAGACCCCGCCAAGGGGTCAGGGTCTGAATGGCTGATGACTTGCAGAAAAGGTTTTCAGAACAGCTTGGAAACAATATTCAGGATGGTCAGCACACCGATGATGGTGACAAACAGGTTGCTGGCCTGACCTTTATATTTTGCCAGTGCCGGTGTCTTGTTGACGGCATACATCGGCAGCAGACAGAGCAGGGAAGCGATGATCGGCGCCCCCATTGCCTCAATCAGGTCGAGGATGTTGGGATTGACATAAGCAACCAGCCAGGTAGAGCCCATGATGAACAACATACTGATCATGTTCAGCTTTTTACTGGAAACCTTGCTTTTGTCGCCCTGATAGCCAAAGCGGAGGATGAGGCCATTCAACCCTTCCAACGTTCCCAGATAGTGGCCGAAGAAGGATTTGAAGATGGCAACCAGCGCAATGATGGAGGCCGCATACTCCAGGGTGGTGGCAAATGCAGACTTGCTGCCCGTCATCGAGGAGAAGTGGTTGGCCAGATAGGAGAGCACCGGAATGTTCTGGGCCTTGGCGTCCGCCATATTTTGCGGCGACAAGGTAAAGAGACAGCTGAAGGCAAAGAACATCACCACGGCAACCATCAGCATGCTGGCACCGGAGATGATTTTGGAGCAGCGTTTCTCGGTAAAATCGCGACCGAACTCCTGCTCATACTCTTCCCGTTTGGAAACGATGAAAGAGGAGACAATCGGCGAGAAGTTGAAGGAGAAGACCATGATGGAGATCCCCAGCCAGACGGTGACCAGAATACCGTCGTGACCAAACATGGATATCTCGCTCAGGTTGACCTGATCAAAGACGGCACTGTTCCAGTAAGGAACGAGGGAGAGAGAAATAACGATCAGACTGGCAATAAAGGGAAAGACCAGATAGCTCATTACGCGAACCATCAGATCCTTACCGAAATAGATCACGAAGGCCATCAACAGCAGCAGCCCAAGGGCGACAACACCCCGATTGAGCGGCGCCATTTGCAGTTGATGTTCCCAGAATGCCATGAAGGTATTGGTGATTGTCACACCATATATCCACAGCAGTGGGCAGATGGCAAAGAAATAGAGGAAGGTAATTACCACCCCGCCCATTTTGCCAAAATGCTCTTCAACGGTCTCGGTAATATTTGCCGATGGGTTACTGCCGGAAAGACATAATCTGGCCAACGCTCTGTGGCAATAAAATGCAATAGGGTAAGCCAGCACCAACATGATTAATATTGGTATCAGGCCACCATATCCGGCCCGAATGGGGAAAAATAGAACACCTGCACCGATCGCTGTACCAAACAGACCGAGTCCCCAGGTTGTATCCGATTTACGCCATGCTTTGACACTCTCTTTACTGCTGCTAACGACACTATCCAAGATCATGACTGTATTCCTTACAGGCTAAATTGACGGATATTGTTCTGTTCGATAATTTCGACGATCCGGGTCAGGTCAATATTGCCACCCGAAATAATGCTGACGGTCTTTTTGCCTTCGACATAATGCTTGAGTTTGCCGCTGAGCAGTGCTGCCGAGGCCAGAGCTCCCGCCCCTTCGGTAATCACCTTGTTGCGCTGAATCAGGTCAACCATGCTGTGACGAATATCATCTTCAGTCACCAGAACAATGTCATCGACCAGCTCTTTGACAATTTCATAGGTCAGGGTGCCGGGTCTTGCCACGTCACAGCCATCAGCCAGCGTGCTACTGGTTCTATGATTGGTAATGGAGCCTGCGTAGTATGAAGCCGCCATGCCGTGAACATTCTCCGACTGCACGCCAATCACACGGATAGTCGGGTTGATGGATTTGATGGCCATGGCAACACCGGCAATCAGACCACCGCCGCCAATCGGCACTATGATGTTATCGACATCATACAAATCTTCGATAATTTCCAGGCCAATGGTTCCTTGGCCGGCAATCACTTTTGCATCGTCAAAAGGGGGTATAAATACGCGACCTTCCATTTCCACGATTTCGCTGACTTTGGCAATAGTGTCATTGAAACTATTGCCATGCAGAATAACTTCCGCCGAATAATCGCTGGTTGCAGCAATTTTTGATTTGGGTGCGCAGCAAGGCATGACCACCTTGGCATCAATTCCCAGCATGGCACTGGACAAAGATACCCCCTGCGCATGATTACCGGCAGAGCAGGCGACAACACCTTTTTGACGCTCCTCCAGACTTAATGAACTGAGTTTGTTGAAAGCACCGCGAATTTTAAAAGAGCCAGTACGTTGCATGTTTTCAAGCTTGAGGTAAACCTCGCCATGACAACGTTCACTGATATAGTTAGAGGGTAATTGCGCGGTCTTGTATATATGGTTGGTCAGTCTTTTTTTGGCTTCGGTAATATCATGAAGACCAATGGGCAGATTGCTATACATCTTCATCGCAAATCTCTTTTTATTTATTAATTTGTAGGGTTTTATTTCACTGGGCGAAGCGATACTAGGTTCTATCACTTGCAATTAATGTGAGCATAAACACAAAAAAATCTACAAAGAGACTGCGTAACGGTGAAATTATCAAAAAATGTGATGACAGCGACACTTGAATCCAAAATTATTAAAAAAAGTAATCGTAGATTGGAAAATCAATATGGTTAACAACTCCAAAACAAAGCGGCAAAGATTAGATTTTTCAGGGCAATCGCGTTGCTTTTTGCAACCGGTGATCAGTTTCTTGCCTGCCAGAACCGGGATAATAAAAAAAGGAGCCGATGTGGCTCCCTATCGACAACACAGGACCGATTACTCGGCTGCTGCACCATCTTTCTTGTACTTGGCAGCAGTCTCTTTGATCAGACTCTGCAACTCGCCAGCCTGGAACATCTCGATCATGATGTCACAGCCGCCGATCAGCTCACCTTCAACCCACAACTGCGGGAATGTCGGCCAGTTGGCAAACTTCGGCAATTCAGCACGGATATCCGGATTTTGCAGGATATCAACATATGCAAACGGCTCGCCGCAGGACATCAGTGCCTGGGAGGCCTGGGCAGAGAAGCCACAGCTGGGTAGCTTGGGGGATCCCTTCATATAGAGGATGATGGGGTTGTCAGCCAGCTGCTGCTTAATCTTTTCAATAGTTTCCATAGGTGCCTCACTAGAGCGATTTCGGCGGCCATTCTACTGCAATCTTGCCAGAGCACAAACTGACAAAGGGGTGACTCGGCTCGAATTGTGCAAAGAACCTACTCAGGCTTGATCGCGATCATGGCGCCAATCAAGAGTTGTTAGGCCATCTTTGATACTGCTACAATCCCTTGGCTTTGGGCTACTCAGCCCCATCATTTTAAAAACAACTCTTTTCAGATATAGAAAAGAGTACGCAATGTCTTGCAACCGTCGCCTTCGCACGGTCCAGCCAATGGAGAGTAGAAAATGGCATTCGAACTTCCCGCTCTGCCCTATGCAATCAACGCTCTGGAACCGCACATCTCCCAGGAAACTCTGGAATATCACCACGGCAAGCACCACAACACCTATGTGGTCAACCTGAACAATCTGGTGCCGGGTACCGAGTTTGAAGGCAAGTCTCTGGAAGAGATCATCAAGACCTCCAGCGGCGGCATCTTCAACAACGCAGCCCAGATCTGGAACCACACCTTCTACTGGCACTGCCTCTCCCCGAATGGCGGTGGTGAGCCGACTGGCGCCCTGGCTGATGCCATCAACAAGGCATTCGGCTCCTTCGCCGAGTTCAAGGATGCCTTCACCAAATCAGCCATCGGTAACTTCGGCTCCAGCTGGACCTGGCTGGTGAAGAAAGCTGACGGCTCTCTGGCTATCGTTAACACCTCCAACGCAGGTTGCCCGCTGACTGAAGCCGGTACCACCCCGCTGCTGACCGTTGACCTGTGGGAACACGCCTACTACATCGACTTCCGCAACCTGCGTCCGAAGTACATGGAAACCTTCTGGGCTCTGGTTAACTGGGAATTTGTGGCCAAGAATCTGGCTGCCTAATAAGCCTCGCTTGCCAAAACGCCCCGCACTGCGGGGCGTTTTTTTATCTCTATATAGCAGCTGAAATGAAAGAGGCGCCCGCAGGCGCCTTTTTACATATCGGGATGGCCCACTTACTGGTCCAACTCGTCCATATATTCATCCAGATTGGCATCGTCGGCCTGCTCTTGCTGAGACGCTTTCAGCTCAGCCTGCTTGCCCGTCACCTTGCCTTGGCTGTACTGCAGATAGAAGTCCTTGGTTAGCGCATAGGGGTCGAGGGAGTTGTCGATGATCCGCTCCTGATCGATCAGCTTGGCGCGATTACCCAAACCATCCAGTACCCAATGGGTAACCCTTAACGGGATAGTCAGCAAGGCATAGGGGAAATAGATGGTATCAATGGTGTCACCGACCAGCTCCCGGGTGGTGGTCGGACCGTAAACAGGCACCATGATGTAAGCACCATTACCAATATCAGCCTTGCCAAGTACGGTATCCATCTCCAGCTTGTTGCGCTCGAGACCGGCATGTTTGGCCACATCGAAGATACCCAGCAGACCGACCGTGGTGTTGATGGTAAAACGCCCCAGGTTGGTACCCGCTCCTTTCAAGTCGCCGGTGATCAGGTGGTTCACCATGCTGCTCGGTTCATCAAAGTTGGCAACAAAGTTGGCAATGCCATCCTTCACCCCCACCGGAATATAGCGAGCGTAAGCATGTACCACAGGACGTGCTACATAGGGCTCCAGCACATCATAATTGACCGCCCACATGGCCCGGTTTGCTCCCTGGAAGGGATCACGCGGGTCGGCCGCCGTACTGGTGGCGCCCGGACGATTCATACCGGGATTGAGATCCAGACTCTCTGGGCCAGGCTTGGGCGGGCCACCGGCACAACCAGCCAGCAAGAGGGCTGCCAGTATGGCCCCTGAACGAAGATACATATGATTGTCCTGACGTTTTATTTTGATTTATCAGAAGTATAGATAACCCGGCCCCTATCAAGGAGCCGGGTTATTCAAAGGACATATTAGAGGGCGTGATCGATACGGATGTCAATCGGAGCAGTAGGGATCTCGGCCGTCTTGACCGGAACGGATACCCCTTCGAAGGCTCCTTCCTTGTTCATCACATTGCCACCGCGGGAAAGACGTGCCTTGAACTGCAGTTCTGGATACGCTTCCAGCTTGCTGCCCTCCATCATGGCGTCACCATCCCCCAGTGAAAGGGTGACAGGCAGGGTTGGCCCAGCGATACGTTTCACCGCGATGGGCATGGGTGGTCCGTTGGGCACTACAGCAAAGACGAAGAGATGAGCATCTTCCGGCATCTGGATGCCCGCAGCCAGCGTGATGTGGATGGGGAACTCTCCCTCATTAACGTCAGACTGCTTTACCTGCTCTGTTCCCGTTTTGGCTGCGCCTGAATTCGTCACCTCTATGCCACGCTGCTTGAGCTGCGTGCGGGCATACTCCATGGAGCGCTCAACCATCACATAACGGGGAGAGCCTTTTTCCATCAAGGGCAACATCGCCTGCCAGCGATCGAGGGCGGTCTGGAAGTCCTCTTTCTGCAGCGCCATAAAGGCATAGACGGAGCGCGCCTCGATATTATCAGGCTCCTGCGCGATGGCTGCACGCAGCAGTGCATCGGCCTGCACCTCCTCCCCCGTCATCATCAGCGCTTGGGCATAGGGCACCGCCACCAGCGATTTCTGGGGAGCAAGCTTGTAGGCACGCGACAGCGCATCGTTGGCCATCTCGGGATCATTGCCATCCAGTGCCAAGCGCCCCAACAGCAACCAGCCTCGATAGTCGTTCGGTTCATCCTTGAGGCGGGTACGCAGTGCCAGCGTGAAGTCGAGCAGATCCTGCTCGGTTACCTTGGCATCGCGCTCAACCAGTATTCGGTTGCTGAGCTCGCCAAGACGGCTGCTGGCGTCTTGCCAGCGGCTCACCTCCTGCCATGAACCCAGCTTGTAGTAGATTCCCAGGCTCACCACCACCAGCACCAGAACACCCGGGATCCAGCTCAGACTCTTGCCACTGCGGGCGGTCTGCTCCACATCGGGAATATCATCCAGCAGGCTGCGCTGCAACTCGATGAGCGAATCGGGCTCCTCGGCAAGCACACCCTGTTCTCGCTCCTCGCCGATCTCCAGCAAGCGCTGACGATAGAGCTGTTTGTTGAGCGCCGAACGACTGATGCTCTGGTTCCCCTCACTGCGCCACAACGGTAACACCAGAGCCAGACTCACCAGCACCAGCAGGGCCGCAATCACAATCCAAAAGGCGGTCATTGTTTCTCTTCCTCTTTGAGCAGCTCGGCCAGGCGACGCTGCTCTTCATCGCTCAGGGTGCTTTCCACAGGCTCTGACGTTGCCGCAGAGCGTCGGCTACGTATCACCACCACGCCGATGCCGATAACGATCACTAACAGCGGGCCAAGCCAGAGGATCAGGGTCGATGCCATCAGGGGCGGGTTATAGAGGATAAAGTTGCCATAGCGGGCAACCATATAGTCCACGATCTCCTCTTTATCCTTACCCTCGCGCACCATCTGGTAGGTCTTGTCACGCAAGTCCTTGGCCAGCCCCGCATTGGAATCGGCGATATCCTGGTTCTGGCACTTGGGGCAGCGCAGCTCTTTGGTCAGTTCGCGAAAGACCTGCTCCTGATTGTCGTTGTCGAAGGTGTAGACATCGATAGCAGCCATGACCGGCGTTTGTACCACCCATCCCAGCAACAGCAGCAGGGAAGCAATAAATACTCTCATCAGCACGCCCCTCACTTCATGGCATCAAAGATGGGTTTGAGGGTCGACACCCAGTTCTCGGGATTGATATCCCCCACGTGGCGATAACGGATGATCCCCTTGCTGTCGATAAAGAAGGTCTCCGGCGCGCCGTACACCCCAAGATCCAGTCCCAGCATGCCGTCCGGATCATAGAGATTGACCAGATAGGGGTTGCCCAGCTCCGCCAGCCATTTGATCGCCTTGTCGCGCTCATCCTTGTAGTTCATGCCGATGATGGGAATGCCCTGCCCTGCCAACTGTTTGAGGTAGGTGTGCTCGCCGTAGCAGGTCGGGCACCAGGTGGCCCAAACGTTGAGCAGCATGGGGCGACCGGTCAGGATACTGCGATCGTGCTGTTTGTTCAGATCGTAAATGTCCTGCAGGGTAAACACCGGTACCTCCTTGCCCACCATCACAGATTCGAGCTTGGTGGGATCGGAGTAGAGCCCCTTGAACAGGAACACAGCCCCCAGCAAAAAAACGATAAAGGGAATTAAAAACAACCAGAGCTTTTTGTTCATGCCTTGGCTTCCTCCTCACGACGGCCGAAACGGTAACGCTTGTCGAGCATCGCCAGCACGCCACCGATAGCCATAAAGACGCCGCCGAACCAGATCCAGCGCACGAACGGCTTGTAGTAGATCCTCACTGCCCAGGCATTGTTGTCTAGCTGCTCGCCAAGGGCCGCATAAAGATCTCGCGTGAAACCGGCATCGATGGCCGCTTCGGTCATCGGCATCCGGGTCACTGTGTACATCCGCTTCTCGGGCTTGAGCAGGGCGACCTGCTTGCCATTTTTGTGCACTTCCAGCACGCCCTTGAAGCCATCGTAGTTGGGGCCGTTCTTCTCTTTGATCCCGGCAAAAACGAACTCGTAATCGGCAAAGTGCACCCGATCACCCGCCTGCATCCGCAGATCCTTCTCGATGCTGTAGTTCTGGGTGCAGGCGATACCTATGATGCTGACTGCCAGCCCCACATGGCCAAGGATCATAGCCCAGTGACTGTTGCCAAGCTTGCGCACACCGACCGCAAAGCTGTGCTTGTGGGTCGCGCGCACCCAGGTCTCCTGCGCGCTGGTGACGATGATCCAGGCGCCCAGACCAATCCCTACCGCCGCCCACGGCTTGAAGGTTTCGGCAAAGATCAGCGGCAACAGCAGGGCTGCTGCCAGGCTCAGCACCAGCGCAAGAATCACCTTGCCCTTGAGCTCGCCAAGCTCCTGGCGGCGCCAGCGAAACAGCGGACCAACCCCCAGCAGCAGGGCAAACGGAATGATCAGCCAACTGTAGATATGGTTGAAGAAGGGAGTACCGATAGAGATGCTCCCCAGCCCCAGCTCCTTGTGCACCAGCGGCAGCAAGGTGCCGAGCAGCACAGTCAGCAGGCCAGCCACCAGCATGATGTTGTTGCAAAGCAGCAGGGTTTCGCGACTCCACAGCTCATGCTTGCCGTGGCTTTTCACCTGCGAACCTTTAAAGGCAAACAGCAGCAAGGATGAACCGATCACCGCCAGCAGGAAGCCGAGAATAAACAGGCCGCGGGTCGGGTCGGAGGCAAACGCATGCACCGACACCAGCACGCCGGAGCGCACCAGGAAGGTACCGAGCAGGCTCAGCGAGAAGGCCGAAAGGGCCAGCAGCACGGTCCACGCCTTGAAGGTGGCGCGCTTCTCGCTCACCGCCAGCGAATGCAGCAGAGCGGTACCCGCCAACCAGGGCATGAAGGAGGCATTTTCTACCGGATCCCAGAACCACCAGCCGCCCCAACCGAGCTCGTAGTAGGCCCACCAGGAGCCGAGCACTATGCCGAGGGTCAGGAATACCCAGGCCGCCATGGTCCAGGGGCGCGACCAGCGGGCCCAAGTTGCATCAAGACGACCGGTCATCAATGAGGCTATGGCGAAGGCAAATGCCACCGAGAATCCTACATAACCCATGTAGAGCATCGGCGGATGGAAGATCAGACCCGGATCCTGCAGCAGCGGATTGAGGTCACGGCCATCGACCGGAAAATAGGGCAAGGTGCGGGTGAAGGGATCAGAGGTGAACAGCACGAACGCGGTGAAACCGACCGAGATCAGCCCCAACACGCCGAGCACCCGCGCCACCGCATCGAGCGGCAGACGGCGGCTGAACATGGCTACCGCCGCAGTCCAGCCACCCAGGGTCAGTACCCACAGCAGCAGGGAACCTTCGTGGGCCCCCCACACCGCCGAGATACGATAGGCGAGCGGCAGCAGGCTGTTGGAGTTAGTGGCCACATACTGCACGGTAAAGTCGTTATCGATAAAAGCCCAGGTCAGGCAGAGAAACGACAGCAGCAGCAACAAAAACTGGGCATAGGCGAGCGGACGAGCCGCCGACATCATGCCAAGACGCCCCCGACTTGCGCCAAGCAGCGGATAGCTACCCAGCAACAGGGAGGTGGCAAAGGCCAGGATCAGCGCAAACTGTCCTAATTCCGGGATCATGGCTTATTCCCCTTCAACTGCGCATCGGTGTATTCCGGTTTGAAGTGCATGCCACTGGTGGCATCGGCCACTTCTGGCGGCATGTAGTTTTCATCGTGTTTGGCCAGTACCTCGAACGCTTCGACCGTGGTGGCATCCTTGAGAGTTCCTTGCGCCACAATCCCCTGCCCCTCGCGGAACAGATCCGGCAGGATGCCATCAAATTGCACCATCACCTGATGACCACCATTGTCGATCAGGTTGAAGCTAACCTTGAGGCTGTTCGGATCGCGCTTGACAGTGCCGGGGACCACCAGACCACCAATGCGCAGGCGCTGCCCCTCTTCCGGTTTGATCTTGTCCGGCCCCTTCCCTTCCACCAGCTCGCTCGGGGTATAGAAGAGGTCGATATTCTGACTGAGGGCGTAAAGCACTAGGCCGCTCACGGTGGCGAGGCCCAGGGTGATGGCCAGAATGATGGTGAGGCGTTTTTTGCGTCTCGGGTTCATAGGGTGTTCTCCATCTGCCGGGCCGCCTTGCGACGGCTCTCGCGTGCCTGCTTGCTGCGTAACTCATTAAACAGACGACGGGTTTTCATGCGGGTAGAAATGATGATACCGACCAGACAGAGCAGGGTCAGACCGAAGGAGAGCCAGACGTAGAAGGCGTAACCGCCCATCGCCAAAAAGTCACTGAATGAGGCAAAGTGCATGCTTACTTCTCCTGTTCGGCAATCTCTTGAACCCAGGGACGATGCCACTCCCGCATCAAGAGCTCGTTTCGAAAACGCATCAGGGTAAGGGCCCCGAGAAAGGCAACAAACGCCAGGATCATGATGAGCAGTGGCCAAAGCATCTCGGGAGAGATGGAGGGTTTGTCAAACTTGGTGATAGTGGCCCCCTGGTGCAAGGTGTTCCACCACTCCACCGAGTAGTGAATGATGGGGAGGTTGATCACCCCCACCAGTGCCAGAATGCCGGCAGCACGGCCAGCAACCACCTTGTCACTGAAGGCGTTGTAGAGGGCAATCACGCCGAGATAGAGAAACAGCAGGATCAGCTCAGAGGTGAGCCGTGCATCCCACACCCACCAGGTTCCCCACATGGGCTTGCCCCAGGCGGCACCGGTAAACAGTGCAATAAAAGTGAACACAGCGCCGACAGGTGCGATAGCCGCCACCGTCATGTCCGCCATCCGCAGTTGCCATACCAGCCCGATAAAGGCGGCAACTGCCATGGTGGAGTAGGCCCCCATCGAAAGAATGGCGGAAGGAACATGGATATAGATGATCCGGAAAGAGTCACCCTGCTGATAATCGGCGGGTGCAAAAGCCAGTCCCCAGACAGTGCCGATGATGAACGATAGCAGACTTATCACAGCAAACCAGGGCAACAGGGTCCCAGCCAGCCGATAGGCCCGTTCGGGTTTAGCGTAAGGGTGCAACCATTTCCACATAACTCACAAACCTTTTTGTTATTAATTGTTTGGCGAGGCCTAACATACTGACCTCGGGATAACATCAAATACCTCGAAAGCAATAAGCGGCAATCCGCTTGATCCATCGCAACTTTATTTCTGGAAAAGAATGCTCCATGTGAAACCATGTTGCGTTCTACCAATAGATCATCAGTTAAGACTGACCCTCAATGCGGCCGCAACGGCCAACGGCGTCAGCGTCAGGGCACCAACCAGCATGGCGGCCAGAATGGCAAGCTGTCCGCCATAGGGCAAGCCCATCCCCGCCGCATCAATTGCAGAGGTGGCAAAAATCAGTACCGGAATATAGAGCGGCAGGATAAGCAGACTGAGCAGCACTCCGCCCTTGCGCAACCCGACCGTCAGGGCAACCCCGACTGCACCGAGCAGGCTCAGCACCGGTGTGCCGAGTGCCAGAGTGGCGACTACCGCCAGATAACTGTTCATATCCAGCGATAGCAAAATTGCCAGCAAGGGCGAAATCAGCAGCAACGGCAATCCAGTCAGTAACCAGTGAGCAATCACTTTGGCAAGCGCCAGCAACCCGAGTGAATGGGGCATCAACATGATCTGCTCCAACGAACCGTCGCCAAAGTCGTCGCGAAACAGTCGCTCCAGCGACAGCATGGCCGCCAGCAAGGCTGCCACCCAGATGATGCCGGGAGCAATGCGAGCCAACAACTTGGGCTCAGGGCCGATACCGAGTGGGAACAGGGTGATGACAATAAGGAAAAACCAGAGCGGGTTAAGAATATCTGCACGCTGGCGCAGGGCCATCAATAACTCGCGGTGGATCAAATACATGACGGCACGCAACATCGAAACTACTCCTGCAGCAAGGGCGTAAGCGAGAGTGTTTTCAGTCGACCCTGCATCAGCGTCATATCCTGATGAGTGGTGAGGATCACCATCCCCCCCCGCTCGGCATGAGCCAGAAACAACCTCTCCAGCACCTTGACCCCCTGCTTATCAATGGCGGTAAAAGGCTCATCCAGGATCCAGAGAGCCGGTTTGTCACTGAGCCAGAGCCTGGCCAGAGCCACCCGACGCTGTTGACCTGCCGAGAGCTGTCCGGTCGGGTTCTCTTCAAAACCGGCCAACCCAACCTGGGCAAGCACCTGCCACAAATCCACTGTCTGCCGGGATACATGATGCAGCTTCTGATAAAAGGCGAGATTTTCGAGCGGAGTCAAGGCAGCTTTGACCCCGGGCTGATGACCGAGATAGAGCAGATTGGCATGGTACTCATCACGGCAATGGCGAATATTTTCACCATTCCAGCACACTTCACCGGAAAACGGCTGAGACAGGCCAGTCAGCAGACGCAGCAGGCTGGTCTTGCCAACCCCGTTGGGACCTTCAATTTGCACCAGATCACCGGGAACTACCGCAAAGGAGAGATGTTCAAACAGAGTGCGATCTTCACGCACGCAGCTCAGATTGTTAACTTGAAGCAGCATGGAGATTTTTTCAGAGAAAATGAAGCGGCTTGCATCTTAACACAGTATTGGAATACGTCTTTTCCAAGATGCCCTTCATCCACTGTTTTTGTGGAGAAGATCGCGCACAAGGAAAAATAGGCGTGGAAAATGATGACAATCAAAGGCATCCAAATAGATCAAACTGGAAACCTCATAACAAACCAGTATTAGCAAATAACTATTCTTCTCGATCACTGTACATGGCGCTCCATGAAAGAGCGCCATACATGCAACAGAAAAAATTCAGGAAGGCAAGTTGCCTTCCTGAATCATCAAGAGCGGCCTTTTCGCAACGATATCAAGAGCTCGGCTTCTGCCTTTGGCAACTCGCACTCACTCATGACCTCATCAAGGTCGGCGCCCAGTTCGACCATCTTGGCCGCTCGACTGTAAAGCCGTCGCTCGGGATCCTGCATGGTCAATTCTTGCTGGCGTTCATTGACCTGCTGCATCGCCCCTTCTACCGACTGTAACCGCTGTCCCATGCCGATGGCGCCGGTATGAAGCTCCATCATCTGCTTGCGCAAGCTTTCCAACTGACCTTGCAGCGTTGCCACACTAGCCTCGGACTCCTGCTTGCTACGCTTGCTCTTGAACCAGATATAAGAGGCAAACGCCAAGGCAATCAGGGACAACCCCAAGGCAACCATCTCGATTATCAAAACATCACCTTACTTATCAGAGGGAACCGATATCTTCCCACTCTTCATCGGAGAGCAGCTTGTTCAAGTCAACCAGGATCAGCAGTTGCCCATCACGGTTGCTGACCCCCTGAATGAACTTGGCGCTCTCTTCGGTACCTACAGCTGGAGCAGCATCGATTTCGGAAGATTTCAGATATACCACTTCTGCCACGCTGTCGACCATGATGCCAATCACCTGCTTCTCGGCTTCGATGATCACAATCCGGGAATTTTCGCTCACATCGCCGGAAGGCAGACCGAAACGGGAACGGGTATCGATGACAGTCACCACATTGCCACGCAGGTTGATGATCCCCAGTACGTACTCAGGCGCACCCGGCACCGGTGCAATTTCGGTGTAGCGCAACACCTCCTGAACCTGCATCACATTGATGCCGTAGGTTTCGTTTTCCAGCTGGAAGGTTACCCATTGCAGCACTTCATCTTCGGCCAGATTCTGTGCGATATTGCGCTTTTCTGTCATGTTTTTATTCCTTTTATGAAAACGTCTACTGCTAAAACTAGCAATAAAACAGCTCGATTGCAGAAGTTATCAGCGACCTTCTATGTTAACCCCACGCTCCAGCAACAAGAGCAGTTCACGAACGTGTAACAGGGCACACATTTTTTCTTTGACCATGCCCGCCAACCAAGGGCGCTTGCCCTCCTGATGGCGCCATTTAACCTGGTCACGGTGTAACAATTCAGTCCCTTTGAGATGGTGGCAGGCTAATCCCCACGGCGATTCACCAAGCATAATCAGATACTTGTAATCATCCATCTCGAGATGCTGACCCGGCATGACCCACTGGGCGGTATCGACCACATTCATCTTCTGCTCGCGAGAGGTCATGATCCCCTTGTACCAGCCCGGCTGGCCAAACAGGGAGGTGATCTCGCCCAACTGGTGAATACCACCAAGCTCGGTCAACGGCACCGCAAACGTCACGCCCGCGACTTCAAAAAAGAGGGCCTGAAACTCTTTACCGGTATCGATATTCTCCCAAGTGACAGGTTCAGTGGCTTCTACCGGAGCAACCTCCAGCGCAGTTTCAGTCAAGATGGTGGTGTGGGGCTCTGCAACTTCGGGCAGCAGCACCTCCTCAGGCCATTCAGGCTCTACCGGCAACAATGACTCCTCGGCCACAATCTCCAATGGGGCCGTCAGTGTCACCTCCTGGGTGAAGGCATCATTTTCAAACTGAACTTGTCCCACCTGAGCCAACAGTTCGCCAAGCTGGGCAAGGCGTGGATCACTTTCCAAATAAGGTGCAGCAACCACCTCGGGGACGCTGTGGGGCTGACGTTGCAACTGTAAAACAGGGGCGGATTGAACCTCTTCCACCTCATCCAGCACCAGCGGCTCATCGAGCAGCAGGGAGTGGAAATAGTCATCCATCGCCCGTACTTGAATGGTATCTCTCATGCCGTCACCTCATGAACCCGTTGCCGCTCAAGGGCATCAAGATGGTTGAGCAGCGTCTCATAGGCATAGGTTCCACGACTCCCGGGAGAATAGATAGACGGGGGGATATGCAGCAAGCTGGCATCCCGAAACTTGGTATCAATAGGGATCACCGCATTCCACACTGAATCTCCATATTGATCCTTGATCGACTTCAAGGTCATCAGAGAGGCACGGGTGCGCTTGTCGAACATAGTCGGGATCACGGTATAACGGAATTTGTCACGCTTGGAACGCTGCATGATCTCGAATGTCTTCATCATCCGCTCCAATCCTTTGAGAGCGAGAAACTCGGTCTGAACCGGCACAAGAATACGATCGCAGGCAGCCAGCGCATTGACCATCATCACCCCAAGCACAGGCGGGCAGTCGATCAGCACATAATCATATTGATCCTGAATGCGCAGCAGCGCCCGCTTCAGCACCAGCCCCATTCCCTCACGATTTCCCATTACCCGATCAAGAGTCGCCAGGGTAATAGATGCGGGTAGTAAATTGATATTCTCGAACTTGGTCTTGAGCGTCAGTTTATTGACAAGCTCGGCTGTCGGTTTGACAGCTTGAAACAACTCATAGAGGGTTCCATCCAGACGATCTGAATCAAAATCAAGATATGCAGTCAGCGAGGCGTGAGGATCGGTGTCAATCAACAGCACTCGCTGACCACGCTGGGCCAGGATCCCGGCAAGCGAGACCACTGTGGTGGTTTTACCCACACCACCTTTCTGGTTGGCAACCGTCCAAACAATCACTGTATCAATCCTGCCTTGTTGTTATACGTATGCCGCCACCGGGCAAAGAGATAACCTTTATCTCTCCAGCATCCACCGCCTGCTGCACCACAGGAACCGGTTCGGCAACCACCGGGGGCTTTACCGCCACAGGAGCTGGCGGCACCCAGGCGAATTTGGAAATTGCGACCACAACCTTGCGATTTTGCAGCCGGCCTTGCTCAGTGCTGTTATCGGCAAAAGGGGAAAACTCGCCATATGCCTCAAAGGCCAGACGCTGGGGTGCGATGCCATCAGCAATCAAGCCATTGAGCACCGCTTCGGCCCTCGCAGCAGAAAGCGCCCAATTAGAACGATAAATTTCATTATTTATCTGTTGGTTATCTGTATATCCTCGGACCCTTATATAGTTATCGACCGGTTTGAGAATACTTGAAAGAGTATTGATTACCGGTGCAGCATTCGGTCCCATAAAGGCGCTGCCACTGCCAAACAGCAGACCTGAACTGAGTTCCACAGTCAGCCAGTTCTCGTCTTGCGTCATTTTGACTATCCCGGCATCCACCAGTGACCCCATGCTCTCTTGCAACTGCATATCAAGTTTGGCAAGTGTCGTGCCATCTTGCAGCACAGGGACACCAGAAATGGGGGCAAGTGAAGGAGAGGGGGACGTTGCGCTTTCCAGCAACGAGGGGGAGGCAGAAACAGCATTCTCCAACAGTGAATTGCCCTGCCCCTCCAGCAGACCATCACTGCGAGACTGCATGACACTGAACGCCTGACTCATGCCATCTATCACCGCACGATATTTGTCCTTGTTCACCAGCGCAACAGAGTAGAGCACCACAAACAGAGCAAATATCAGCGTCATGTAATCGGCATAGGAGACCAGCCAACGGTCAAGGTGTTCACGCCCCTGCAAGTGCAAACGATAGCGCTTGCGCATGGCTACTCTCCTTTCAAATAGGCCCTGAGCCGACGTTCAACCTGTAAACCATTCTCACCATGGGCAATGGCTAACAGCCCTTCCAGGGTCATCTCCTGAAACAGTGCATAGTGATAGTGAAACGCTCGCAACCGGTTGGCTATCGGTAGATAGATCAGGTTGGCAAACCCGACACCATAGATGGTTGCCACAAATGCCACTGCGATGCCAGCCCCCAGAGCAGATGGCTCTTCAAGATGAAACATGGCCTGGATAAGGCCCAAGACAGCGCCGATAATCCCGATAGTCGGACTATATCCCCCCATGGCTTCGAACACCCGGGCCGCATGTTCATTACGCTCCTGCTCGATATCGATATCGGCTTCGAGCAACATGCGAATATCCTCCGTGGAGACACCATCGACAATCATGTTCAACCCTTGGCGGGTAAAATGGTCCTCCTCCTGCTCAGCCTGATTTTCGAGGGCCAGCAGCCCCTGCTGGCGTGCAAAGGCAGCCCAGGATTGTAGCCGTTCAGCCTGGGCAGAGAGATCCTGCCGTGGCGGATTGAAAATCCATAGACACTGGCGCAATGCCAGCAAAACAAACTTGGCAGGGGTCTGCAATGTAACGGCACCAACTGTACCGCCAAGAACAATGAGAAAAGCAGGCCCGTCCAACAACGTCAACAGGGAGCCACCATGCCACAGCTGGGCAATAGCAATAGCCCCCAGTGCGAGGAGCAGACCGAGCAAGCCCATGATTAGCGCCCCAACTCAACCAGAATACGCTGGGCCACCTTGTCCAGAGGAAGTGATTCACTGGCAATACCTGCCTTTGCAACCGCTTGAGGCATGCCATATACCACGCAGGAAGCCTCATCCTGAGCCCAGATTGTAGAGCCCTGCTCTTTCAGCAGTCTGGCACCATCACGGCCATCAGCCCCCATACCGGTTAGCACAATCGCCAATACCTTGTCGGCATAGGTCTTGGCAGCAGAGGCAAAGGTAATGTCCACGCAAGGCTTGTAATTTACCTTGTCGTTGCCATCAACGATGCGAATACGGGCGCCTGCACCACGACCCTCCAACAGCATCTGCTTGCCACCGGGGGCCAGGTAGGCATGGCCCGGTTTGAGGACGTCTCCATCCTCGGCCTCCTTGACACCTATCTGGCATAACCCGTTTAGACGGGCAGCAAAAGCTGCGGTGAAGGTGGCAGGCATATGCTGGATAAGCAATATTGGGTGAGGAAAATCCCCTGGCAACTTGGTCAGCACATTTTGCAAGGCTACCGGGCCGCCGGTAGAAGTCCCGATCGCCACCAATTGATAACTCTTGCCACTTCGCTTGAATGAGGCACTTGGCACAGTGCGTTGCAGGTCAGGCTGACGCTCTGAAGATCTGGGCGCAGTGCTACCCAGCGGAGCACGAGCAACCGGTTCAGGTGCTTTGGGGCGAGCAGCGGATGTCATCAGGAAGCGCTTGCGGGAGATCTCCTTCACCCGTTGTTGCAACAGTCTGACCGCTTCGTCCTTGTCTCTGGCAATGTCTTCAAATTTTTTGGGCAAGAAGTCAAGAGCACCGGCGTCCAGTGCATCCAGCGTTGCCTTGGCGCCTTCATGAGTCAGGGAGGAGAACATCAGAATGGGAGTTGGACACTTGGCCATGATCTCCCGCACTGCACTGATGCCATCCATCACGGGCATCTCGATGTCCATGGTGATCACATCAGGGCGCAGCGACATGGCCTTGTCTACGGCTTCACGCCCATTCTGAGCAGTATCTATCACCGTCAGCATGGGATCCTGATTGATTATCTCGCTCACCCGGCGGCGAAAGAAGCTCGAATCGTCGACAACTAATACCTTGACTGCCATTGTTATTTTTCTAACTCCTTGGGCCTGAGCGATTAATGTCTACGCGCATATGCTTTGAGCAGACTCGGTACATCCAGAATAAGGGCAATACCGCCATCGCTGGTAATGGTTGCACCAGCCATCCCCGGGGTGCCTTGCAGCAGATTATCGAGCGGCTTGATCACCACCTCTTCTTGACCAATCAAGCTGTCGACCACAAACCCGATTTGCTGAGTGCCAATCTGCACGATCACCACATGCCCGGTATCCTGACGTGAGCGCTTGTTGGTACCACGGATCAACCACTTGTGTAGATAAAAGAGGGGAATCGCCTTATCACGCACAATGATGGTGAGCTGACCATCGACCATATTGGCCTTCTTCAGATCCAGATGGAAAATCTCGTTCACACAACCAAGGGGAAGCGCGAAGGTCTGCTCACCCACTTCAACCATCAGGGTCGGCAGAATGGCTAGCGTCAACGGAACCTTGATTTCGAGACGGGTGCCTTTACCCCAGGTAGAATCGATGTGCACTGACCCATTGAGGCTGACAATACTGGTTTTAACCACGTCCATTCCGACACCACGGCCAGAGATATCGGAGATCTCGGACTTGGTCGAAAATCCGGGGGCAAAGATCAGGTTATAGGCATCGTTATCACTCATGCGCGCGGCAGTATCTGCATCCAGCACACCGCGGCTGATGGCAATAGACTTGAGTTTTTCCGGGTCCATCCCGGCGCCATCATCCTCAATGCAAAGCAGGATATGATCGCCTTGCTGGGAGGCGCTAAGGGTGATCGTCCCTTGCCGCGGCTTGCCCGCTTTCTCCCGCACATCCGGCATTTCGACCCCGTGATCGCAGGAGTTGCGAACAAGGTGAACAAGAGGATCGGCGAGCGCCTCCACCAGGTTTTTGTCGAGGTCGGTCTCTTCCCCAACCATCACCAGCTCAATCTCTTTTTTGAGGGTTCTGGCCAGATCACGCACCACGCGCGGGAAACGACCAAATACCTTCTTGATTGGCTGCATGCGGGTTTTCATCACCGCACCTTGCAGGTCAGCCGTTACCACATCCAGATTGGCAACCGCCTTTGACATCTCTTCATCATTACTGGCAATACCCAGACTCACCAGCCGGTTACGAACCAGTACCAACTCACCTACCATGTTCATAATGACATCAAGGGTCTTGGTATCCACCCGCACCGTCGTATCGCTTTGCACTGCACTGTTTTCGGCAGGAGCTGGCGTAGCCTTGGCGGCAGGCGCTGATGCCTTGGCTGCTTCGGCAGGTTTTGCGGGGTCAGCCTGTACAGGTTTGGCTACAGGTGTTGTCGGTTTGGGCGCAGTCACCGCGGCAGGTGCGGCAGGTGCGGCAGGTGCGGCAGGTGCGGCAGGTGCGGCAGGTGCGGCAGGTGCGGCAGGTGCGGCAGGTGCCATACTACTCTGAGGACCTTGGCCACGACCATGCAATTCATCAAGCAGGCGTTCAAACTCATCATCATCGATAAGCTCGTCCACCTCTTTTTGCACCGACTTCAGAGGATTCACCTCTGGCGCCCCCATGTGCTGTCCCTGACCATGGAGTTGATCCAGCAAGGCCTCAAACTCATCATCGGTTATATCGCCAGATTCGCCAGCAACAGTCGCTCCTGCCGCACTCTTGGTTGGTGTGCCCCCCACGCCATGCAGCTCATCCAGCAGACGCTCGAATTCATCAGCTGAAATCTCGTCTATGGATCCGCCCCCGTTAACAGGAGCAGGATCGCTGGCCTGGTTTATCGGTTCAACAACCTCGGGGTCGGAGACAACCTCAACAACAGGAGTGACAGCCTCCTGCTCCATGGCAATAGCGCCACTTGTCGCGGTTCGGAGTTGCTCTTCTCCTTCAGGCTTGCACAACTCGTGGAGGTCATGGAGCAGATCATCAGACGCAGGACTTGGCGCTTCACGGTTTTGTACTTGGGCGAACATGACGTTTATGGCGTCCAGCGCTTGCAGGATCACGTCCATCAGTTCGGCAGTCACGGTTCGCTTGCCATTACGCAAGATATCAAATACGTTTTCAGCGCCGTGGCATACGTCAACCAACTCCCCCAAAGACAGGAAACCGGCACCACCTTTTACGGTATGGAAACCGCGAAAGATGGCATTTAACAGATTCTTGTCATCAGGCCGCTTTTCCAAGTCGACCAGTTGCTCAGACAACTGTTCCAATATTTCGGATGCTTCGACCAGAAAGTCTTGCAGTATGTCTTCATCAACTTCGAAGGCCATGCGTCACTCCATTAGAATCCCAAGCTAGACAGCAGATCGTCCACATCATCCTGACCATTGACTACATCGGCACGCGCCTCTGGATTCATGATTGGGCCTTCGGCTTCAATCCCGTTCACAGGGAGAGTACGAGTTGAATGCTCAGCTGCAGCCTCACCAAACATAGTCAGCATTTCTATTAATTTTGTTTCAACTTCCTGAACCAGTTTTATGACCTTGCGGATCATCTGGCCTGTCAAATCCTGAAAGTCTTGTGCCATCAGAATTTCTGTCAGCAGTTGTCGTAACTTATCGGCATCTGACTCAGAAGCCTTAATGAAATCATCAAGTTGATGGCATAAGGACTTAAACTGCCCCACGCTCATATCTCTGGACATCAGTGCATTCCAGTTGGGCATCACCAGCTGGATATTATCATTCAGGCGATCCGCTATTGGCAGACTGGCCTCTACCGCATCCATGGTGCGATTAGCAGCCTTGTCGGTCATATCTATGACGTAATTGAGGCGCTCCCTCGCATCGGGAATGTCATGGGTGGCCAAATCGGGAATTCGGGGGTCGAGACGAAATTCTTGAAGTGAGTTATGCAGTTGTCGGGTCAGCTGACCAACTTTTTCAAACAGATCGGCTGCGTTGGGGGCACATACATTGGCAAGCAGTTCATCGGCCAGCTCGAATTCACCTTGCTCCAGATGAGCAACAAGCATCCTTGCCTGGTCGAGCGAAATCATTGCTTTCGTTTTGGCCATCATCCCTGCTGCTCCTTAGCCAAGGCGTTCAAAAATTTTGTCGAGTTTTTCTTTGAGCGTTGCTGCAGTGAAAGGCTTGACGATATAACCGTTAACGCCGGCTTGCGCGGCTTCGATGATCTGCTCGCGTTTGGCTTCTGCCGTCACCATCAGTACCGGCAGATGCTTGAGCTTTTCATCGACACGAATGGCTTTCAGCAGGTCGATACCTTGCATGCCTGGCATGTTCCAGTCGGTAACCACAAACTGGAAATCACCATTTTTCAGCATCGGCAATGCTGTGTTGCCGTCATCCGCTTCATGGGTATTGTTGAACCCAAGATCGCGAAGCAAGTTCTTGATAATCCGGCGCATCGTTGAAAAATCGTCAACAATGAGGATTTTCATGTTCTTGTCCAAAATTCCCTCCTCAATAGCCACCTCAGTGGCTCACTTACATGATGCTAAAAACGGGTTGTGTCATGCGGATTATGCCTTAGAGTTTCATCTCAGTGTAGCCAGTACAAACACTTATAGATGCCAATCTCTCAAACGAGCGCGTAGTCTGTGCATTGCCTGACTATGTATCTGACTCACGCGCGACTCACTCACATTCAAAACCTCGCCAATTTCACGTAAATTCAGCTCTTCATCGTAGTAAAGAGAGAGAACCAGGGCTTCTCTCTCCGGTAAGCGACCAATTTGCTCCGACAGTTGAATTTGAAATCGTTCTGTGGCCAGTTCATCAAACCCCGAGCCTGACGGAGCTTCATCAGGGTTACCGATCACATCCTCACTGACCCCCAGATCCTCGATACCGATGATCTTGCCACAGGAGACATCCTGCAGCATGACATGATAATCAGCGAGAGAGACCCCCATTTGCGCTGCGACTTCCGCGTCGCGAGCATCCCGTCCATTGGCTTGCTCCACATTTTCGATCGCTTCGGCAATCGCTCTGCTGTTTCGATGCACGGAACGGGGCACCCAATCACCACGCCGGATCTCATCCAGCATGGCACCACGGATACGGATCCCGGCATAGGTCTCGAAACTGGCTCCCTTGCTACCATCAAAGTTCCGTGACGCTTCGAGCAGCCCAATCATACCTGCCTGTATCAGGTCATCCAGCAAGACACTGCTTGGCAGGCGAGCCAGCAAATGCTGGGCAATCCGCTTGACCAGTGGAGCATGGCGCTCTACCAGCAGATAGGAATCCTGATGACGCAAGTACGCTTGGGCTTTATTCACGGGAACCTTCCTGTGTGGTGGCCTGAGTCTGCAACAGATTCTCCAGGAAAAACTCCAGATGACCGCCAGGCTGGTTTGGTACCGGCCAGCTAGCTGCTTTGTTGGCCAATGCGCGGAAAGCCAAAGCCGCCGGCGACTTGGGAAACGCCTCGACAATCAGTTTCTGCTTGCGCACGGCTGCACGCAGATTGGTGTCATAAGGCACGCAGGCAACCAGTTCCAGTGACGTATCGAGGAAACGATCGGTTACCCGGGTCAGCTTGGCAAAAAGCTCCTGCCCTTCACGCAGGCTGCGCACCATATTTGCCACTACCTTGAAGCGAAATACACCGTGCTCTTTGGAGAGGATCTTGATGAGGGCATAGGCATCGGTAATGGAAGTCGGCTCGTCACACACCACCACCATGATGTCCTGCGCAGCACGGGTGAAACTCAACACCATGTCCGAGATCCCCGCCGCCGTATCCACCATCAGAATATCGACCTGGGTCTTCATCTCGCTGAAGGCGCGGATCAGTCCGGCATGTTGTACCGGTGAAAGCTCGACCATGGACTGGGTCCCCGAGGTTGCAGGCACAATCATCATGCCATACGGTCCCTCAACGATAATGTCGTCGATAGTGCACTCACCTGCCAGCACGTGAGAGAGATTGCGATGAACCCGCAGCCCCAGCATGACGTCGACGTTGGCCAGACCAAGGTCAGCATCCAGCACCATTACCCGTTTGCCTTGGGCCGCCATGGCTCCGGCCACGTTCAGGGTCACGTTGGTCTTGCCCACGCCACCTTTACCACCGGAAACGGCGATCACTTTTACTCGATTGTTTTGACGCATTTTGCGCAGACCACTCGCCTGATCCATATACATGTTACTCATAAAACTCCGAATCTTCGGCCTCGCCAAAGCCTGTGCCCCAGAAATAGGGCTCTTCTGTTTCTCGCTCCAGCGAGCCCATGGCCGCGCCGACAAGCTGCGCCGCATTGGCAACCTGAATATCTTCCGGAACCCGCTGCCCATCCGTGATGTAACTGATAGGCAAGGCATTCTGGATACACACGTTAATTACTTCGCCCAGATTCAGACTCTCATCCAACTTTGTAAGTATGCAGCCGCTCAAGGGAATGCGCCGGAAATGGTCAACCGCTTCCTGCATTACCCGACGCTGGGAGGTTGCCGACATCACCAGATAGCTGCGGATCCTCACCTTGGCATTCTTGACCAGGGTATCGAGCTGCTCGGTCAGCCGGATATCCCGCTGCCCCACGCCTGCCGTATCGATCAATACCAGCCGACGGTGGCGGAACTGATAGAGGGCATTGGCCAGCTCTTCGGCATCACGCACCTGACGTATCGGACAGCCCATGATCCGGCCATAAGTCTGTAATTGCTCATGAGCACCGATCCGGTAGTTGTCAGTGGTGATAAGGGCCACCTGCTCGGCACCATACTTCATGGCAAAACGGGCGGCTAATTTGGCGATGGTGGTGGTCTTGCCCACCCCGGTCGGCCCCAGCAGGGCAACGGCGCCCCCCTGACGTAAAATCTCGTCCTCGCTGATCTTGAGCTGAGCCGTCAACACTTCCGCCAACTGGGCCATCGCCTGATGGATGGGCATGTCTTCAGGGATCAGCCCCGCCAGTTGATCGGCAAACGCATCGTCAAAGCCCATCTTTTTGAGCTCCTTGATCAGCAGAGCCCGCATCGGCTCACGTCGCTCAACTTCCTGCCACATCAGACCGGAGATCTGGTGCTCCAGCAATTTGCGGATACTGGCCATCTCCTTGCGCATCCCCTCCATCTCCTGATCCCGCTGAGCAGGTTGAGAAGAACGCTGGGCGGAGGCAACCCGGGCTTTGGGCTTGACAGGTTCCGGGGCGGCGCCCCATTGCCCCTGCTCGGCCAATGTTCTGGGCGCTGCATTGGCAGCGGCCAGACCGGCCGATTGGGTATTGCCCATTGGCGCCCCATTGCCCGGCTTGAGCTTCTGCTGGCGCGCCAGCAAGGCTGCCAGGGTATCGGCATAATGTTCGTTCTGTTCCTGAACCTTTGTGGGCTCGGGGCGGGTCATCTGCCGAGCAGCAGACGAAATATTGACACTCTCATCGTTCAGCTGACGGCGAACCGGCGCATCTTTGGGCCCCGGAACCTGGGATTGATAATCGACTGCGGCGACTATCTCTACCCCTCCGGTGACCTTCTTGTTGGACATGATGACAGCGTCAGGCCCGAGCGTCTCCTTGACCTCGGCCAGAGCCGTTCGCATGTCCTTGGCAAAAAACCGCTTAATCTTCACCCATCGTCTCCGCTAACTAGTTCTGCCCTACCGCACTGACGATGCGGATCTGCTTGTCGTCGGGCACTTCCTGATAAGACAGAACACGCAACCCAGGAATGGCATTCTTGACAAATTTTGCCAGGGTATTGCGCAAGATCCCCGATGTCAGAAGCACGGCCGGTTGGCCTTCCAATTCTTGTCGTTGAGTGGCTTCCACCAGCGAGCGCTGCATTCGCTCCGCCAGACCCGGCTCAATACCGGCACCATCACCTCCACCCGCCTGCAGGGATTGATGCAATATACGTTCCAATTCAGGTGCCAATGTTATCACCGGTAGCTCTGGGTCTGGGCCGGCAATCTCCTGCACAATCAGACGACGCAGGGCAATCCGGCAAGCCGCGGTGAGCACTTCCGGATCCGGACTGCGCGGCGCGTATTCAACCAGGGTCTGCAGGATAGTGCGCATATCGCGGATTGGCACCCCTTCATTGAGCAAATTCTGCAATACCTTCACAAGGTTACCCATGCTGATCACTTCCGGCACCAGCCCTTCGACCAACTTGCTCTGGTGTTTGCCAATCATGTCGAGCAGTTGTTGTACCTCGTCATGGCCGAGCAACAGTGAGGCATGGTTGGTCAAGATCTGACTCAAATGGGTGGCAACTACGGTCGCAGTATCCACCACTGTATACCCCAGGGTCTGCGCCTGTGACACCTGCTCCTTGGCTACCCACACTGCTTCAAGTCCAAACGCGGGATCCCGGGTAGCAATCCCCTGAATTTGGCCGAATACCTGCCCCGGGTTGATGGCCATCTCTTTATCATGGTAGACGCTGGCCTCGCCGGTACTGACTCCCATCAAGGTGATGCGATATTGATTTGGTGCCAGATCCAGGTTGTCGCGGATGTGGACGGCAGGCACCAGAAAGCCCAGTTCTTGCGAGAGTTTCTTGCGCACCCCTTTGATCCGGTTGAGCAGTTCGCCCCCCTGATTGCGATCCACCAGCGGGATTAGCTGGTAACCCACTTCCAGCCCGATGATGTCTACCGGCATCACATCGTCCCAGCTCAACTCTTTCTGTTCATACGATGGCTGGTCAGTACTGGTCGGCATCAACTCGCCGCTGGCTGCTTTGGCTACCGCCAGCTTCTCGCGGCGCAGCAGCCACCAGGCTCCAGCGGCAGCGATCGCCCCCAGACTCAGGAAGGCGAAGTGCGGCATCCCCGGCACCAGTCCCATCATCAGCAGGATACCGGCAGAGATGATCAAGGCCTTGGGATTGTCGAACAGTTGGCCCAATACCGCCGTGCCCATATCCTGATCGGTATTCTGACGGGTCACTATGATGGCGGCGGCGATAGAGAGCAACAGGGAGGGGATCTGCGCCACCAGACCGTCACCTATCGCCAGCAGGGTATAGATCTCGGCAGACTCCCTGAAGGTAAGATGATGCTGCATCATCCCGATGATAAAGCCGCCGATGATGTTGATGAAGAGGATCATGATGCCCGCAATGGCATCCCCTTTGACGAACTTGGAAGCACCATCCATAGAGCCATAGAAGTCCGCTTCCTGGGTCACATCCTGGCGACGCTTCTTCGCCTCTTCCTGGTTGATGAGGCCGGCATTCAAATCGGCATCGATGGCCATCTGTTTGCCCGGCATCGCATCCAGAGTAAAACGGGCGCTCACTTCCGCGATCCGCCCGGCCCCCTTGGTGATAACCACAAAGTTGATGATCATCAGGATAGTAAAGACGATGATGCCGACTGCATAGTTACCGCCGATCACCACATTACCGAATGCCTCGATCACATGGCCTGCCGCTGCACTGCCATTGTGACCTTCCAGCAACACCACCCGGGTCGAGGCCACGTTCAATGCCAGCCGCAGCAAGGTGGCCAGCAGCAATACGGTCGGGAAAGCAGCAAATTCGAGGGGGCGCCGGGTATAGACGGATACCAGCAGCACCACGATAGAGAGCGCAATGTTGAAGGAGAAGAGCACATCCAGCATCAGTGGCGGGATGGGCAACACCACCATGCCGAGCGCGGCCAATACCAGCAGAGGGGTACCAAGGCCTTTGCTCAATACTCCCCGAGACTGTTTTAACTGGCCCAATACTGCCTTGAATTCCATCGCTCTTCTCAATGTCAACCTGCTGGTGACAGATTAAAGCAAACATTAAGCCAACAATGCAACACATTGAAATGCAATGAATTTATTTTGACAACGTCAGAACTTTGTCATTTGCGATATTCGGTCGGAATGGGCAGATCTTTAGCCAGCGGCTGAGGACGGCGCCCCTGGCCACGGCGGAATTTCTTGAGCTGGAAGACATAGGCCAGAACCTGGGCAACCGCCGCAAACAACCCTTCCGGGATCTCGTGGCCCAACTCGGTAGAGTGGTAGATAGCCCGGGTCAAGGCCGGTGACGGCATGATGGGTATCTCGTATTCTCTAGCTATCTCCCTGATCTTCATTGCAATTTCATCAGTTCCCTTGGCCAAGACCTTGGGCGCAGCACCGGGTTTGCCCGCATCATACTTGAGCGCTACCGAGTAGTGAGTCGGGTTGGTGATCACCACATCAGCCTTGGGTACATCCCCCATCATCCGGCGCATCGCCATCTGCATCTGCAACTGGCGGATCTTGCCCTTTACCTCGGGTTTACCCTCGCTATCCTTGAACTCGTCCTTCACCTCCTGCTTGGTCATCTTGAGCTGACGCATATGGTTCCATTTTTGGAACGGCACATCGATGGCCACAATAGGCAACAGGGCACAGCAAAGAATGATCAGCATCCACAAAAAAAGGTCGAGGGCATCTATAATCCCACCGGGGAATCCCTCCATGGAGAGGTTGAGCAGATGATCAAACTGGCTGGAGAGCATCCACCAGGCAAACAGGGTGATGAACACCACCTTGGCGATGGACTTGACCAGCTCAATCAGTGACTGCACCCCAAACATCCGCTTGAACCCGCTGATGGGGCTCATCTTGCTGAATTTCGGCATCATTGCTTCAGTGGAGAAGTTCATCCCCCCCATCAGGATATTGCCGATAAAAGCTGCAATAGCGACCAGAGCGAATAGCAATCCGAGCGGAAACACCAGTTCCCCCAGCAGCGCCGGCACCATGGCAACCATGGCATTGGGATCGAAAGCCTGCTCTCTGTTCAGCGTGAAGCCCATGGTCACCACCTTGAGCATGGCGTTCGCTAGGTAACCCTTGATAAACAGCAGGCCAAATACGGCTGACAACAGCACACTGGCTGTTCCCAGCTCCTTTGAACGTGCAATCTGCCCTTTTTCACGGGCCTGTTGCAGTCGTTTGCCCGTGGGTTGTTCGGTACGTTCCTGGTCGGTATCAGCCATTGACACCTCCGAAACATTGGGTGTCAATCAGCTCGCAACTGACCTCCTGCACCCGCTCCCACAAGGTGTCGAAATGGCCGAGGAACCCGCCGATCGTAAGCCAGAGGATAAGCAAACCCGACATCATGCTGACGGCAAAACCGATACTGAAAATATTGAGCTGGGGGGCTGCCCGGGTCATCACGCCAAAAGCGAAGTTGATAAGCAACAGCGCCACGATGGCAGAGAGGGCCATCACCAGCGAGGCCTGATACATGACCCCCAGGAACGCGCTCAGGGTTTGCATAGAAGAGAGTGACAGACCGCTATCGGAGATGGGTAGCGTCTCAAAACTGAGGATAACCAGGCGTAGCATCACCAGATGACCATCAAGCGCCAGAAATACCAGAGTCGCCAGCATCAGATAAAACTGACCGACCACAGGGGCCGACTGGCCATTCATCGGATCCACCAGGGTGGCAAAACCCAGACTGGTTTGCATGGCTATCACCTGCCCCGCCATCACGAAGCTTTCCATCAGAAACTGGGTCATCAACCCCAGCGCAATACCGATCAGCAGCTGCTGGCCCAAGACCAGAAAACTGCCGGCAGAGAAGAGCTCCACTGGGGGCATGGGAGGGAGCAGAGGAGCAACCAGAAACGTCACGGCTACCGCCAGCCCCAACCTGATCCGAGCGGCGACCAGCCGGCTGCCAAATACCGCCATCACCATGAAAAGGCTGCTTATTCTAGCCAGTGGCCAGAGAATGGACGACAACCACTCCATGATCAGAGCGGTGGTATAGGTCACCCCACCACCTCGGGAATTTGATTGACCATCAGGATGAAGAAGTCCATCAGACTCTGCATTCCCCAGTGAGCACCAATCCCTAGGGCCAAAAGGGTCACGATGAGACGGGGCAGAAAGCTCAAGGTCTGTTCGTTGATGGAGGTGGCGGCCTGAAAGATGGCTACCACCAACCCGATAGCAAGGCTGGGCAGGATCACGGCGCTGACCATGATATTGACCAGCCAGAGCGCCTCACGAAATACATCGACAAAGGTTTCTGGACTCATGTTCGGGCTCCTTGCATGGGACCGGTTAACCGGCACCCAGTCCGAAACTGTTGGCCAGCGAACCCAGGATCAGGTTCCAGCCATCCACCATCACAAACAGCATCAGTTTGAAAGGCAATGAGACGATCATCGGCGAGAGCATCATCATCCCCATCGCCATCAAGATACTGGCGACCACCAGATCGATGACCAGAAACGGCAAGAACAGCATAAAGCCAATCTGGAAGGCTGTTTTCAGTTCGCTGGTGACAAAGGCCGGGATCAGCACCCGCAGCGGCACATCGGCAGGCTTCTCCACCTGCACGTTGGCGATCTCCATAAAAGTATTGAGATCCTTGATCCGGGTCTGGGCCAGCATGAACTGGTGGATGGGCAATTCAGCCCGTTCCAGCGCCTCCTTGGCCTCAATGGTTTCGGCCAGATAGGGCTGCAGTGCCTCGTCATTTATGCGATCCAGCACAGGCGACATGATGAAGAACGACATGAACAGGGCGATGCCGATCAACACCTGATTGGAGGGGCTCTGTTGCAGACCGATCGCCTGACGCAAGATACCCAACACTATGATGATACGGGTAAACGAGGTCATCATGATGACCATTGCCGGCAGGAATGAAAGTGCCGTCATCAACGCCAGCACCTGCAGGGTCAGGCTGTACTCCTGAGAGCCATCCCCCATGGTCTTGACGGTCACTGCCGACATGCCGTCCTGCGCCAGCGCAGGCCAGGCGCAAAACAGCGAAATCAACAGGCTGGCCAGCAATCCGCTTTGCCACAACAAGCCGTTAGTTTTTTTCATGTTTGCCCATCAACTTACCCAGCTGCTGGGAAAACGCCTGCGGCTGCTGTTCGTCCAGCGGCTCCTCCAGCCGATAGAGAAAGTTGACCTGCTGCGGCGTTACGCCGACCAGCAGCTGCTGCTCACCCACCTTGACCACCAGCAACTTCTCCTTGTAGCCCACAGGCAGCGTAGCAATCACTCTCATCTGCCCGCCCCCCATGGCGGTGGCAATTTTGCTCTTCTTGAGCAAGAAACCCAGCACCAGAATAAGCCCGATCACCATCAGGCTGGAGAGCAGCCAGGAGCTCAGGCTGGGAGGGTTGGCGGCCCCCCCCACCTCGGCAAACACCGGCAATGGCAGCCACAACAGCAGCAGACGCATCATTTGAGTTTCTTAATCCGTTCAATCTGGCTGATGACGTCGGTCAGGCGAATACCGAACTTGTCGTTCACCACCACCACCTCGCCGTGAGCGATCAGGGTACCGTTAACCAGCACGTCGAGGGGCTCGCCCGCCACCCTATCCAGCTCCACGACCGAGCCCTGGTTGAGCTGCAGCAGGTTACGAATGCTAATCTGGCTGCGACCGACCTCCATCGAGATGGTGACCGGAATATCCAGAATGGTGTCAAGCTTGCGCCGCTCCTCGGCACTGATGGGGGCATCGTCCTTGAGCTCTTCCAGCGGGGCCGGTTTGGCTTCCGCCGTCACCTGCTCCTCCAGTGCTGCCGCCCAGGCATCAGCCATCAGATCCTCTTCCTCTGTTCCGCTCATCTTGTTTCCTTATACCACTTCGTGACGATCAATAACTGCAAACCGTCGATTAACGCTGTTGTTCTTCGATGCTGCGCTCAAGCTCTTCAAGCTCGGCCTCACCATCGATACGTACACCACCCCGGGTCACCAGATGCATCTCGGTCTTGACCCCTTCCGGGCGCTTGAGCTTGTCGGTGATCTTGAGTGCCACATTCTCCTTGGTCCGCCCCATCTTGGCATGGAAGGTGGGCAAATCTTCCACGTAGACCAGCAAATGTTCGGGCATGTCGACCGGAATAATATCTCCCGGCTGCAGCTCCATCAGTTCACGCAGAGTGAGTTCGGTCTCCAGCAGTTTGGCCCTCAACTCGACCTTTACATCCATGATCTCGTCACGAAGTGCCTTGCTCCAGCGCACGTCTGTGTCACCCTTGTCACTCTGCACACCGGCATCGAGCAGTTCACGGATCGGCTCCAGCATGGAGTAGGGCATGGCCACGTGGAAATCGCCGCCGCCACCATCGAGTTCGATGTGAAACGAGCTCACCACAATCACTTCGGTCGGGCTGACGATGTTGGCCATCGCCGGGTTCACTTCAGAGTCGAGATACTCGAACCCTACGTCCATCACCGGCGCCCAGGCATCCTTGTAATCCTCAAACACCAGTTTGAGCAGCATCTGGATGATCCGTCGCTCGGTCGGCGTGAACTCGCGCCCCTCAATCTTGGCGTGGTAGCGCCCGTCACCACCGAAGAAGTTCTCCACTAGGATGAAAACCAGTCGTGCCTCCATGGTGATGAGTGCGGTTCCTTTCAATGGCCGGAAACGCACCATATTGAGGCTGGTCGGCACGAACAGGGTGTGAACATACTCACCAAACTTCAGCATCTGCACCCCGTTGATGGAGACCTCGGCGGTACGACGCATCATGTTGAACAGGCTGATCCGCATGTGGCGAGCAAAACGTTCGTTCACCAGCTCCAGGGTCGGCATCCGGCCACGGACGATGCGGTCCTGGGAGGAGAAGTCAAACTGGGCAACGCCGGGGTCTCCGGCGCCGCCTATCTCTTCCTCTTCGACATCATCGACACCGTGCAAGAGGGCATCAATTTCGTCCTGACTTAACAGATCGCTCACGCTTCACCTACTGCATTACAAAGCCGGTAAACAGCACTTGTTCGATAACGGGGGAAGAGACCAGGTCCTTAAGCACCCGACGGCACTCTTCCAGTGAATCCTTGCGCAGCTTCTCCTTGCCTTCAAAGGTCATCAGCTGTTCGGCACTGGCTGCACTGAACACCCGCAGCAAGGTGCCTTCAATCAGGGGTATATTCTGTTTGGCCAGCGTCTCGTCGGCGGTGCCGCGCACCATCAGCTGGATCTTGATCTGCACCAGTCGATCCCGCTGGGCTCCCGCGACGTTGAAGACAAAGGGACGCGGCATCCCGACATAAAGGGATGGCTGGGGTGCTTCCACCTTGGGTTTGGCCTCAGCACCCTCCGCCGCTTCGGCAGGGGGGGTATCCGAGCCGGACAGCATAAGCCAAGCGCCAGCTCCACCACCGCCCAGCAAAATGACCGCCAGGGCAATGATAATAATCAGCTTCTTTTTCTTGCCCGCAGCCGGGTCTTTTAGCGTCAATTCGTTATCGTCAGCCATCCCTTGTCCACCCTAGTCTCAAACTTGTTCGATATCATAAACTTACTCGGGATTGCATCAAGCATAGAAATCTATTCCTGAACCGTTTGTCGATTCCACCGACAAATTGGGGTTGGTCGTAGTGACCTCCCCGTCAAGATGGCTATGACCGGAGTGTCCCTCTCCTGATTGTCCCTGCCCGGCAAACGCCGACTGACCCTGCTGTTGTTGCTGCGGTGACTGTTGTGACTGCTGCTGCACCTGGGTCTGGCCAAGCTGGATCCCCTGCCCCGCCAGCATTTCACGCAGACGGGGCATCGCCTGCTCCAGCATCTCACGGGTCTGTCCGTGCTGGACTACAAAATGGACGCTCGCCTGGCTGGATGCGTCGATCTGGATCTTGATCTTCATCTTGCCAAGGCCGATGGGGTCTAGCTGAAGCTCGGCCTGCTGCAGCTTGTCGGCCAGCATCAGGTTGACCTTCTGGTGCAATTCGGCGGGTGCTTCCTGACTAGACAGTTTCAAATGGGGTAAATTCTGCGGTTCACGGCGCAACGTGCCCTCAGCGGCGGGCGCCCGGCTGTCGGCCACCTGGGGCTGAGGCTGGCTGTTCTGGCCATGCTGTACAGTCTGGCTCTGGCTGCTCTCGCTGCTCGATGTCGTAGCGACAAGACTCTTCTCAGACTCACCGGCCTTCGGTTTTACCTCAAGCGAAACCGCTTTGCGCACCTCGTCGGTGCCCGTCACTTCCATCTGCCTGATCCCGGCTGAAATGCTCGACAGCGGTGCTTGCGGCCCCTGAGATTCGGCCTGCGCCAACACCTGCTGCGGCGCCACCATCACGGGTGCGGCAGCGCTATCGGTCTGAGTCGTCACATTTGGCGTCACGCTGCTCTGGGCTGTGGCACTTTGCACTGTCGTCACTTGCGCCGCACCTGGATTGGAGGATGTGGTTGTCGCTGCCTGCTGTCCCCCCTCGGCGCTACTCTTATCAGCTCCCTTGCCAGCCCCATTAGCGATGCTCTCTACGGCAGTAGAAGTGGTTGAGCTACCCGCATCTGGTTGTTTGCCCCCCTCACCGAATGCCTTGAGCACCGCCCCCTGAGTCGCGGCTTGAGCAGCTTGTCCCTTGCCGGTCACGACGCTGCTGGCAGCGGGGTCGGATTTGCTGTCATCTCCCTCTTTCACTGCGGGTGACTCACCACTATTTGCCGCATTGGCGGACGCCTCAACCGGCAACACCCTGGCCAGTTGGGCCATCCGCTCAGCCCCCGTAAGGGGCTTGGTGAGCTTGCCATCTGCCCCGAGAGTTTCACCCTTGGCAGAGACTTTCTCCCCGGGCTGACCATCTTGGGTGGCGGCGGCATCCTTCCCCTCAGAAGTGTTGGGAGCGGAGGACAGTACGGCGGTCGAGGCGTCGCCCTGCTCAATCACTCCTCCTGCAGAGAGTGAAACCGGAGTTTCAAGGGATGATTTACCAGTCGTAGCCAGAAGCGACTGCGCCCCGGACTGATCGGCAAGTTGGCGTACAGTCCTGACAGTTGCAGGGGACTGCTCGCTTTCATCAAGCGCAATCCCCTCCAGCGCACCCTCTTGCGGCAACGGATTGCCGTCTGCCGCAGTGGCGCTCTGTTGGGCCGCCACCGCCAGTTGGGGTGTCACTAGCGAGGTATCGAGCTTGAGGGAGTCTTGCAGACGGAGCAGAAAGTCGGTGGCAGGGAGCTCCTCCGCCTTGTTGTCGGCGCCAGGCTCCTGCTCCTTGCTGGCCTCCTCTTTGGGAGAGGCGCCCTCGGTCGCCAAAGATTTGGCTGATCGGACATTTTTATCGCCCTGAGTAGCCTCGGCGGCGCCCTGTTCGCTGTTCCGGGCCTTGGCAATCAGAGTGGCGAAATCACCCTTGCTGTCGCGCCCCCCCAGATCGATGCCATTGCTCTCGACTGAGCTGCTCAGAGGCGCTTTGTCCAATCCGTTGGCCGCAGCCGAAGGCGTTTGTGTCAACACTGTCTGCATCATGATGGCATCCCTGAATTCTGGCGGCCCCCTACGAGATGGCCGCCGACAATGTCCAGATCAAAGCAAGTTACAGGCCAGATTGATGAAAACGCCGCAACATGGCGTACTCATCCAGCATCTTCTGCTCCTGACGCAGAGCTTTCTGCTGCTTGCGGCGCGCCTGCTTCTCCAGCAACAGCTCTACCGCCTTGCGTCGCTGCTGGGCAGCCAGCCACTCTCCACGACGTTGCTCCAGCGCCTGACGCACCTGCAGCACCCCTTCGTATTGCTGGGTCGCCGCCTGCTCAAGCTTGTTGATAAAGGCGTGATACTGGCTGTTTTGCTGGGGCGAAATCCCTTGTAAACCGCGATCGGTCCACTGCTGGTGGTAGATCTGGCGGTACTGGTTGAGGGCATTTTGCTGATCCATAAACAGCTTGAGATCCTGCTGCGCCTTCACCAGCGCCAGCGCACACTGCTGCTCTGCCTCAGCCAGCCGCTCTGCCAACAATAGCAACCCTTTACTCATAGTCGCACCCTCTCTTCCCAACCGTCATCAACGCATCAAGGGCATCGCCACCATCTGCAAGGCTTGCAGGCCATCATCGTAGTGAATGACCTCGCGCATCCCCTGCTGCAAGAACTGATCCAGGTAGGGTTTTTGAATGATGGCGCGGTCGATGCGGGGGTCGGAACCCTGACTGTAGGCACCGATGGTGATGAGATCCCGGTTCTGCTGATAGAGGGAGTAAAACTGCTTGAGGGTGCGCGCCAACTCCATGTGCTCAGGTGAAGTGACCATGGGCATGACCCGGCTGATGGATTTCTCGATGTCAATGGCCGGATAGTGGCCCGCATCGGCCAGCTCGCGCGACAGCACTATGTGGCCATCGAGGATCGCCCGCGCCGCATCGGCAATGGGATCTTGCAGGTCATCCCCCTCGGTCAATACGGTGAAGAATGCCGTGATGGAGCCCTGGCCGTCACTGCCGTTGCCTGCCCGCTCCACCAGCGCCGGTAATTTGGCAAATACCGACGGTGGATAGCCCTTGGTCGCTGGCGGCTCGCCCACCGCCAGCGCGATCTCACGCTGGGCCTGAGCGTAACGGGTAAGAGAGTCCATCAAGAGCAGCACATTAAGCCCCTGATCGCGGAAATACTCGGCGATGGCCAGCGCCGTTTCACACCCCTTGAGCCGCATCAGCGGCGAGGCATCGGCGGGAGCCGCTACCACCACGGAGCGGGCACGGCCCTCCTCTCCCAGAATGTCTTCAATAAACTCTTTAACTTCCCGGCCCCGTTCACCGATGAGGCCGACCACCACCACATCCGCCACCGAGCCGCGGGTCATCATGCCCAGCAGCACCGATTTACCGACACCGGAACCGGCAAACAGCCCCATCCGCTGGCCCTGACCGACCGTCAGCACGGCGTTGATGGCGCGCACCCCGACATCCATCGGTTGATGGATCGGGCGACGAGAGAGCGGGTTGATGCGGTGCTGGGCAAACTGCACCGTCCGGGACGAGATAATGGGGCCGAGGCCATCAAGCGGCTGGCCGATGCCGTCGATGACCCGACCAAGCAGGTTCATGCCAACAGGAATACCGTGCTCTTCGGTGATGGGCACCACACGGGCACCAGGGATCACCCCCTTGAGCTGTTCACTCGGCATAAGATAGAGGCGATCGCCAGAGAAGCCGACCACCTCAGCCTCCAGCGTCCCATCAAGGGTATCGATACGGCAGAGGGCACCGATGGCGGCACGGCAGCCGATGGCTTCGAGGGTCAGCCCCACCACCCGGGTCAATTTACCGGCGACCGGCGGTTTGGGGGCGCTGTCGCGTACCTTGTACCCTTGCAACCGGTTCAGTAGCGAGCCGCTCATCTGGCCTCCTGAGAGCTAAAAAGTGCAGCCGGACAGCAACGTCCGGCATCGGTTATGGGCGTGGATCCTGCGAAGCCGGTTTCTGCGACGCATTGTCCCGCAAGAAGTTGCGCAGCAACTGATCGATGCGCCCGGAGAGGGTCAAATCGATGCTGGAGAGCTCGGTAGCCAATTGCAGATCGCCGGGGGAGAGGGTGGGATCGCTCTGCAATCGCCAGTGGCGCTTGGCGCACTCGTCGGCGCCAAATGCCTGTTCGATTCGCGCGATATCGTCGGGATGCAGCATCAGAGTCACCCCCTGTTCGGCGGCAGGCAGCAAGGCCAGCCCCTCTTTAAGCGCCTCCAGCAGAATGCGGGGGGAGGTCTCCGCTTCGTGACGAATAAGCGCACGAGCCAGTTGCATCACCAGCGAGACCAACTGCTGCTCCACCGCCTGATCCAGCTCGTTAAGCGGATTGGCAAGGCGGGCGGCGAGCCCCTGCCAGTGGGCGATCTCCTGCTCCACCAGCTCGCGCCCCATAGCCAGCCCCTCCTCGCGCCCCTGTTCGAGACCGGCAGAGTGGCCCTGTTGCAATCCTTCCAGCTTGCCCTCTTCCATCCCCTTGGCATAACCGGACTCGCGCCCCTCGGCCATCCCCTCTTCCCAGGCAGCCTGACGGATCGCTTCAAGCTCTTCGGCGGTGATGCTGGGGGCCGGCTCCTGTTCGGGCTCCGGCTCCACCACCTCCTCTTCCTGCTGATACCAGTCAGGGGCCAGGCCAAGGGCATTGGTAGGCGCTCCCGCCTCTACCTCGACCTCCATCTCGGGCCAGCCCCAGGTCTCAACCCGGGCATCATCGCCCTCGGGGAGCACATACCCACGCAGTTTGTTGTTCATGCTTTGCGCGGCTCCTCACCACTGCCTGATGCGGGTTTGGCATCGCAATTCGGTTTATGGGCCATGGCTTAGAGGAACTCCTCGCCACCGCCGGAACCCAGCATGATCTCGCCGGCATCCGCCAGACGGCGGGCGATGGAGAGGATCTCCTTCTGGGCAGCCTCCACCTCGGAGACCCGGATCGGCCCCATGGCCTCCAGATCGTCTGCCAGCATTTCTGCCGCCCGTTTCGACATGTTCTTGAAGATCTTCTCGCGCATCTGATCGTCGGACCCCTTGAGGGCGCGCTGCAACAGATCCCCAGGCACTTCCCGCAGCAGAGTCTGGATACCGCGATCGTCCACATCGATGAGGTTTTCGAACACGAACATCAAATCCTGGATCTGCTGGCTCATCTCTTCGTCCGACTCGCGGATGGAGTCCATCAACTGGCCTTCGATATTGGTATCCAGATAGTTCATGATGTTGGCGGCTGCCTTCAGGCCGCCCATCTTGGCTGCCTGGGCACCGGCCGCACCGGCGAACTGTTTCTCCATGATGTCGTTCAACTCTTGCAGTGCCGCCGGTTGTACCTCTTCGAGGTTGGCGATACGCATCACCAGATCGAGGCGCACCTGCTCCGGGAACTGGCTCAGGATCTCAGCGGACTGCTCCGGCTCCAGATAGGAGAGCACTATGGTCTGGATCTGCGGGTGTTCGTTCTGGATGATGCTGGCCACCTGACGGGCATCCATCCACTTGAGCGAATCGAGGCCACGGGCGCCGGAACCGAGAATGATCTGGTCCACCAGGTTGCTCGCCTTGTCCTCGCCAAGGGCCGCCACCAACGCCTTGCGCACAAAGTCTTCACTACCGATACCTATGTTGGTGTACTTCTGGATATCGTCGATGAATTGACGGTGCACCGCCGCCACCCGATCGTGACTGAAATCGGACATGGAGGCCATCGACATACCGAGCCGCTGCACCTGCTTGGGTTCGAGATGGCGGAAGATCTGGGCGGCATCCTCTTCGTTGAGGCTCAACATCAATACAGCCGCCATCTCCATACCGGACATCTGATCCAGCAACTGGCGCTGGCTGTCGGTAATGTCGTTGCCGGTCACCTGGCTTTTAGTTTCTTCAGGCATCTTTGGTTACCCACTCTTTAATGACCTGAGCGGCCAGATCCGGTTCGTTCGCCACCAGCGCACGCACCGCCTTGAGCAAATCTTCGTCACGGTGCAGATCCGGCAGTTTCAGCTGGCCATCGCGCACCCCGAATACCTGCTCTCCCTCAACCTGGGCTGCCAGCAAGCTGAGCTCGTCGTCACCACCCAATACGGTGTGGTTGTCAAAGTCAACTTCCCCTTCCGGCTTGGCATCCGGATAGAGCAACCGCTTGAGCATGGGGCGAACCACGGTGACGATCAAGACAATAATCACCAGTACCGAGGCGGCAATCCGTACCGCACGCCAGAACCAGGGCTGATCGTAGAGCGGCACCTCGGCCACGGTATCAAGCTCGGGACGATTGAACGGAATGGCGACCACCTCGAGGGTATCACCACGGGTCACATCAAAGCCAAGGCCACCGCTCAGCAAACGGCGCAGGGTATCGAGTTCCGCCTGGGTGCGCGCTTCGCGGGTCACAGCCCCGTCGGCACCGGGCACCGCCTTGTAATCCACCGCGACCGAGACGGTCATGCGGCGAATGCCCCCCATCTGACGCCGGGTATGGCTGACGGTGGTATCCAGTTCGAAGTTGCGGGTCGCCTCTTTGCGAGAACGCCCCGAGGCAGCAGCGCTGGCCCCATCACCGCCAGTGGCCTGTTCAGGAATATTGGACGCGGCAGGGGGCTGGTTGCTGAGAGCCCCCGGCACTCCGCCATTGCTGCCGCCGGAGCTGTTCTCTTCCAACGTCATCTCGGAGCGCACTGCAGGCAGATCCGGGTTGTAGGTTTTGCGGGTCTGCTCCTGCTGGGAGAAGTCGAGGGAGAGATCCACTTCCGCCGTATAATTGTCGGCGCCAAGCACCGGGATCAGAATGGCGTCAATTTTTTGCTTGTACTCCAGCTCCTGCTTCTGTTGCATCGCAAATTCCTTGCGCGTCTGGGCAGAGACGGGATCCTGGGAGCCGGAATTAAGCAGGCGGCCATTCTGGTCGGTGACGGTGACACGAGTCGGCTCCAGGCCATGTACCGCAGAGGCCACCATATCGACGATGGAGTCCACCTCCCCCTGCCCCAGTGCCGCCCCTTTCAGGTTGAGTACCACGGTAGCACTGGGCTTGCGCTCGTTGCGGGCAAAGACGTTATCTTTGGGGATGGCCAGCAGCACCTGGGCCTTGGCCACATTCTGGAACTGTTCAATGGCGCTCGCCAACTGGCGCTCGCGACTCAACTTGAGGCGCTCGGCCTCCATCCGCTGGCTGACACCGAAACTGGAGTCCTTGAGCAGAATATCCTCTCCACCATTGGCTACATCGGCCGCATTGGTGAGGCCGGCCCGGGTCAGTGCCAACCGGATACTGGCAAAGTTCTCGGCACTGACCAGCACGCTCTTGCCATCGACCTCATAGGGGATCTTCTGCTGATCGAGGAAGTCGAGGGTCTTGACCAGCTCCTGAGTGGTATAGGTGCCAAGAGGGCGCATATCCGGCTCCTTGCCCCACAGCAGGATGAAGACGGCGATGGCCAGGCAGATGGCAAGCCCCAGGATCAGAGTGATCTGGCGCAGTACATCGGTATTGGACAAGAATCCCAGTGCCGAGCTCTTCTGCTCGTTGGCATCGAGGGCGGCGGTGCCCTCATCGTTTATCAGCAGATCGCCATTTTGGTCAGTAGCCACGATTTATGTCCTTATTGCTGACATGTCATGATGCACGGTCATCGCTCAGACCGGCATATTCATGATGGTTTTGTAGGCATCAACCATCTTGTTGCGCACTTGCACCGTCGCCTCAAAGGCGATGGAGGATTTTTGGCCCGCGATCATCACCTCGGCCAGATCCACCGACTTGTCGCCCATATCGAAACGGGTGCGCAGATCATTGGCTGCGCCCTGCAACTCGTTGACGTTACCGAGCGCCTGCTGCAACAGCAGGCCAAAATCGGAGGTCACCTGACGGCCAGGCTGTGACAGCGGGGTTGCACCGGCCTCTACCTTGAGAGCCTGCATCTCTTGCATCAGGCTGCTTGCACTAATTTCCATTTTCTGTCCCCAGACAAATCATTGACGCTGACGGACCAAAAGCAATAAAAGTGCCAATTAGGTAAAAACGATCTCAAGCCGCAGAAATGGAGGGGAAAAAGAGATGATGAGGGGGATCGGGGAATAGGCCGCTTCACGCACGGCACGGCTCCGTAACCGGCCACACCGTAGAACCGTGATGTTTGTCGAGCCACTTGACCAGTGGTTTGTTGTGAAGATTAACCACTCGACGGGCTATCAGTCCGGGGGGATGGCGCGTGCAGAGCCGGCTATCGGGCTCTGCACGCTTGCGGGTGCGGACTGATACGCTCCGCGGCCCCAGTCAAAGCTGGCATCGGACACTGCCGTTATGGCTCAGAAGTGTCCCCCCTGGCGGCCAGCGCCTCATCTACCTGCTGATCCCGCTGCCCGGTCATGCTGGCGTGACGGGCGATCAGGTGGTAGGTGGCGGGCACCACCAGCAGGGTAACCAGGGTCGCCAGGGAGAGACCGAAGAAGACCACGGTCCCCACCGCCATCCGGCTCTCGTAGCCAGCCCCCATGGAGAGCATCAGCGGCACAGCGCCGATGATGGCGGTGAGCGAGGTCATCAGGATCGGCCGCAGACGGCGCACCGAACCCGCGATGATCGCCTCTTCGAATCCTTCACCGCGCTGACGCAACTGGTTGATGAACTCGACGATGAGAATACCGTTCTTGGTCACCATGCCGATCAGCATGATCATCCCGATCTGGCTGTAGATGCTCATCTCCTGCCCCGTCAACCAGAGGCCAAGTAGACCGCCGAAGATGCCGAGCGGCACCGTCATCATCACCACGGTCGGGGTGAGGGTGCTCTCGAACTGGGCCACCAGCACCAGATAGACCACCAGCAGGGCGAGGCCGAAGACCATCGCCATCTCCCCCTGATTGTCGCGGTAATCCTTGGAGTCACCGGCGTAATCGACCGTCATGCCGCTCGGCAGATGCTCGTTGGCCCAGCCATCGAGGAAGTCGAGCGCCTCGCCCAGAGTGTGATCCGGTGCCACATCGGCGGTCAGGGTCACCGCCTTCTGGCGTTGATAGTGGTTGAGGCGGTTGGCGGTCGCCACCTGCTTGACGGTCGCCAGCGTCGAAAGGCTCACCATCTCGCCATTGGCCGCCTTCAGGTAGATGCGGCCGAGATCCGAGATGCCGTTGAACTCCTTCTGGTTGGCGCGCAGGTAGACGTCATACTCCTCGCCCCTGTCCACATAGGTGGTCTTGCTCACCCCGCCCAGCATCGCCTGCAGAGTGCTGGCAACGGTGGAGACCGGTATGCCGAGCTGGCTGGCGCTGTCACGTGAGACGGTCACCTGCAGCTCCGGCGTTTTCTCGGCGTAGTCGAGATCCGGGCTTATCATCAGGCCGCTCGCCTGCGCCGCTTTTTGCAGCGCCAGCCCCTGCTGGTAGAGCTCGGCATAGTCGTTGCCCTGCAGCACGAACTGCACCGCAGCGGTAGAGCCGCCACGAAAGCCTGGCTGGAAGGTGCGGATCATCACGTCGGGAATAACCGACAGCTTGGCGCCGAGCGAGCGGGAGAACTGGGTGGCGGTGATGTCGCGCTCGGCCCAGTCGGTGAGCTGGATAATCACCATACCGGTCTGATCACCGCCGCGGCCAAAGGCGGGGGTACTGAAGCTCATCGCCTTGACCACCCCCTGGCCCAGCATCGGCATGATGGTCGATTCTACCTGCTGCATGTTGCGCTTCATCCGCTCGATGCTGGTCCCCTCCGCCCCCTTGACGAAGACGAAGACCACACCGCGATCCTCGGTCGGGGTGAGACTGCTAGGCAGCTGGGTAAAGAGGGCACCGATACCGGCCAGACAGAGCAGCAGCGCCAGCGGCATCCAGCGGGAGCGACGAAGCAGCCCCTGCAGCAGGTGACGATAGTGCCCCTCCACCCAGCCCAGAGTGCGATCGAGAGCCGCCGTCAGCCGGTTCGGCTTGTCGAGCGGGCGCATCAGCCAGGAGCCCATGGCTGGCGTGAGGGTCAGCGCCACCAGCGAGGAGCAGAGCACCGCCAACGAAAGCAACATCGCAAACTCGGTAAAGAGCCTGCCCACCATACCATCCATAAAAGCGATGGGAATAAAGACCATTACCAGCACGGCGGTGGTAGCGATGACCGCAAAGCCCACCTCGCGGGTGCCGTGCCAAGCCGCCAGCAGGGGGGGCTCACCCCGCTGCAGATGGTGGTGAATGTTCTCCACCACCACGATGGCATCATCCACCACCAGACCGATGGCGAGAATAAGCGCCAGCAGGGTGATGAGGTTGATGGAAAAACCGAGATACCAGGCGCCGATAAAGGCGGAGATGAGCGATACCGGGACCGTGATGGCCGGAATGAGTGTGGTGCGCCCCTGCCCGAGGAACAGATAGAGCACTGCCACCACCAGCACGGCACAGATGGCCAGTGTTTCATATACCTCGTCGATGGCCTGCTTGATAAAGATGGTGGAGTCGTAGTCAACCTCAAGGGTGGCCCCCTCCGGCAGGAAGCGCTGCATCTCCACCAGCTTCTTCTCCACCCCCTGTGCCACCGCCAGCGGGTTGGCGGTGGACTGGGCGACGATGCCGATACCCAGACTCTCCTTACCATTGCGCTGGTAGGCACTGTCTTCGTTCTTGGCTCCCACCTCCACATCGGCAATATCGGCCAGATAGACACTCTGACCGTTGGTCGCGGTACGGACCTGCAACTGCTGGAAATCTTCGGCGGTGTGGTAGAGCCGGGCAATCTGCACCGACATGGTCATGGAGTTGTTGCGGATCTCGCCACCCGGCAGCTCGATGTTCTCGCGCTTGAGGGCATCCTGCACATCCGCCACCGTCACGCCGCGGGCCGCCATATCGGCCGGCCTCAACCGCACATACATCACCTGCGTCAGATCGCCGGAGAGCGCCACTTCACTCACCCCGTCCACCAGGCTCAAGGGGTCGACCAGCACCCGGGTGGCGTAGTCGGTCATGGCGGTACGATCCATCTGGCTGCTGCTGAAGTTGAGCCAGACCGCCACATCACCGCTGCCGCTATCCTTGGTCACCAGCGGTTCGTCGGCATCCTCCGGCAGCTTGCTCTTGGCGCGAGTCAGGGCGTCGCGCACATCGGAGACCCCCTCCACCATGTTCCAGCCAAGCTTGAACTCCACCGTGATCATCGAGCGCCCCTTGCGGGTCACCGAGTTGATATTCTTGATACCGCTGATGCCGGAGAGCTGATCCTCGATGGGCTTGGTGACCTGACTCTCCATCACTGCGGGAGCCGCGCCCTCATAGGTGGTGGTGATGGAGACCGACGGGATCTGCACGTCCGGCATCTCCCGCACCGTCAATTTGCTAAAAGCGACCAGACCGAACACGCTGAGCAGGGCACTGAGCACCACCGCCACCAGCGGTCGGCGTACTGAGATATCGGAGAGCCACATCAGCCATTTACCTCCGCCAGATCGTGCACCTTGGCACCATCACGCAAGTTGACCAGCCCCTCGACCACGATGCGATCGCCGACTTTCAGCCCCTCGGTAACCCAGACAGTCTCACCCTCGGTCTCGCCGAGCACCACTGGCACCCGCTTGACCCGGCCATCGGCCTCAAGGCGATAGACGAAACGCTGCTCGCCGGCGTACTCCACCGACTGGGCAGGGATCAGAGTGAGCTGGCGGGAAGGGAGCAAGAGCTCCACGTTGAGCAGCATGCCCGGGCGCAACTGGCCGTTATTATTGGGTAACTCGACCCTCGCCTTGATGTTCTGGGTCTCGTTGGAGATACGGCTATCGAGGGTGGTGAGGGTGCCGTTAAAGCGCTGATCCGGCCAGGCTGCGCTGGTCGCTGTCACCGCCATGCCGGGGCGCAGCAGGGAAAGGTAGCGCTCCGGCACTGCCAGATCGAGGCGCAGGGTGTCGATATCGTCGAGGTGCAGCAGGGTATCGCCGCTATTGACCAGGGCCCCTTCGCTCAAATCAATCAGGCTCACGGTACCGGCAAAGGGAGCGGTGAGAGTGCGCAGGGAGAGTTCGTAACGGGCGGCATCGACCCGCGCCTGCACCTGATCAACGGTGGCCTCCTGCCCCTCCAGCACCGACTGGGTGACGGCTCCACGGGCGACCAGCTTGCGCATTTCGGTCAGCTTGCGATTCTCGTCGCGCAGACTGGCACTCTGCTCGGCCAGCTCCGCCTGTTGCTTGCCCGCATCCAGCGCGACCAGCGTATCGCCCTTGTTGACCTGCTGACCCGACTGCACCGCAATCTTGACCAGGCGCCCGGTCACCTCGGGAGTGATCACCACCGAGTGGTTGGCCGCCAGTTTACCTACCAGCTTGAGAGTCGGCTCGGCCAGACTCTGCTCGACGGTCTGGGTACGAATATTTATCTCGCGGGAAGGGGCTTTGGCTGCTGGTTGCAAGTGGCCAACCGCCCACCAGATGGCCGCTACCAGAGAGAGCAGGCCGAGGCCAATCCAGATACGCATTTTCATCAAACAATCCATGAAGTGTTAAGAAGGGGAAATCTGAGTGGGGGCCATTTTAGCCCCAGACTATGCCGTGACTATGTATAAATGTGACAAAACGTAACAGGTGCATGGTGAACTCACCCGGTTTCAGGTAGTTCAGTTTGTTTTCACACCACATCGCATACACTAACGACAATTTCCTTCGCAACCCGACTGACTGCCTATGCCCAACATGTCTGGCCACCGTTTTCTCACACGCCTGACCTGGCTCCTGTTCGCCGTGGTCATCCTGCTGATTGGTTTGACTTTGTGGCAAAGCCTGAAACAGATTGAACGCCTCTATCAAAGCGATACCCTCAACAGTGCCATCTACCTGCGGGATCGGTTCAAACGGACCGAAGTATTTCTGGAGGCGATGCGCGGGCAGGCTGAGGAGCGACTGCGCAGCGACCCCCAGTCGGTGCTCACCCGCCAGCTCTATCGCCATATCGAGGCGCTGCCAGAGGGGCTGGCTCTCGACAAGCTCCCCGGTGATTTGCCGGCCGGACTGGCAGGCAACCTCACCGGTGATGGCCCGCTGCCGCCCCCCGGCAGCGAGCGTGAGGCACGCATTCATCTGGCCCTGAGCCTCTCCCCCTTGCTTGCCACCGCCAGCCAGCGCCTTGGCAACGAGATCGCCTGGGTCTACTTCACCGGTGTGGACAACTTTATCTATCTCTACCCTTGGCAACCCTCCAGCCGGTTTCGCTTTTATCCCACCATCTACCAGAAGAGCTTCTGGCAAGATGCGCTGCACAGCACCAATCCGGACAAGAAGACCGTTCTCTCGCGCCCCTATGAGGACTTTATCGGGCGCGGCCCCATGGTCACCATGTCCCAGCCCCTCTACAAAGAGGGAACTCTGGTGGGAATGATCAACATGGATGTGCTGCTCGCCCGCCTGCAGCAGCAGCTCGATCAGATGACCCCGGCGCTGGGGGAATATCTGCTGCTCAATCAGTACCACCAGGTGCTGGCCAGCAGCGCGCGCCAACCCGTGGCGCCGCAAAACACCGAACCGACCGGCGAATATCAATGGCGGCAAGGCACATTGCAGCTGACCATGGCAATCCCAGATACCCCGTTGCGACTGGTGCACAACGTCACCCTGCTGCCGCTGGTGTGGGCCATGCTCTGCCAGTCCACGCCGACCCTGCTCGCCATCCTCTTTATGCTGCTGGCCGCCCTCTCCAACCTGAGATCCCATCGCCTCAACGAGCGGCTCAATTACCTCTCCTGCCACGATGCCCTCACCGGCGCCTTCAACCGCCACTATCTGGTGCTGCTGGAGCAGGCGGGAGAGCTGGCCCGGTTGCAAGCGGGGATCCTGATGTTCGATGCGGATCACTTCAAACGGGTCAATGACAACTTCGGCCATGCAGTCGGCGATATCGTGCTGATCCGGCTGGTGCAGATCTGCCAGCAGCAACTTAGGCCCACAGATCGCCTGATCCGCTGGGGGGGCGAAGAGTTTCTGCTGCTGATTGGCCGCGCAGATGCAACGCAGCTCGGCGAGCTGGCGGAGCGGCTGAGAAAGGCGGTGGCAGATCACGACTGGGCCGCCATCGAACCCGAGCTAGAGGTCACCATCAGCCTCGGCTATCTCCCCCACCAGGAGAACCTTCCCCTGCACGAAGCGGTACGCCGCGCCGATGTGGCGCTCTATCAGGCCAAGGCCAACGGTCGCAACCGCAGCGAAAGATGGCAGGATGACGCCTCCTGACTCTCGGAGTAAGCTGAGCCCTCAACCCCTTTTTTGGAGGACTGTCGTGCCACGTAAACCCCGCGTTGGGCTCGCTCTCGGGAGCGGCGCCGCCAGAGGATGGGCCCATATCGGCGTCATCCGCGCCCTTGAACGTCTCGGCATCAAACCGGATTTGATCGCTGGCTGCTCCATCGGCAGCTTTGTCGGTGCCGCCTATGCCGCCGGAGAACTAGATCGGCTGGAAACCTGGGTGCGCGGCTTTACCCGCCTGCAGGTGGTCAGCCTGCTCGACCCGGCCCTCTCCGGCGGTCTGTTTCGCGGCGAAAAGGTGTTTGGTCTTGCCGCCAGCCATCTGGGGGATCCCGATCTCGAGAGCCTGCCCATCCCCTTCGCCTGCATCGCCACCGAGCTCGATACCGGCCGCGAGATCTGGCTGCAACAGGGCCCGCTGCGCCAGTCGGTGCGCGCCTCCTGTGGTATGCCGGGGATCCTAACCCCGACCCGGATCAACGACCGCTGGCTGGTCGATGGCGCCGTGGTCAATCCGGTGCCCATCTCGCTGGCCCGCGCCATGGGGGCCGAGGTGGTGATTGCGGTCAACCTCAACACCGATATGCACCAACCCTGGACCGACGAGCCGGATCAACCCGGCAGCGGCGGTCTGCTCAGCCAGTGGCTCAATCGCGGTGAATCCGCGCCAGCCACCCCCGGTCTGTGGAGCGTGATGAGTGGCTCCATCAACATCATGCAGGAGCGGATCACCCGCGCCCGGATGGCCGGTGACCCGCCGGAGATCCAGCTCTGCCCGCGCCTTGGCAGCTTCTCCATCATGGATTTTCATCGCGCCAGCGATGCTATCAACGAGGGGGAAGCCTGTGTCGAGCGCAATCTCGATCAGCTCAAGGATGAACTGGGCCGCCTCGGGTTGCTGGGCAGTTAGTTGTCGACATGCAGCGGTTTACACATGGAAAAAGCGCCATTCGGCGCTTTTTTTTTCAACTTTGTCCCGTCCTGAATATGGTTTACACATTTCCCCCCAATAAATGGAGAACCCGATGGGACAAGGTGTGAAACGGAC